>JAUXIB010000089.1 GCA_030621225.1 candidate division FCPU426 bacterium | reverse complement strand
GTATCGGTTGGCGTAGACGTGTCGGTCACCGATTCCGTAGCTGTCTCCGTCCAAGTCGGCGTGGCCGTATCCGTCACTGATTCAGTAGCTGTCTCCGTCCAGGTGGATGTGTGTGTTGAAGTAAAGCTGGACGTGGTCGTCACGGTTACCGTCAAAGTAGGCAGAGGCGTTTCAGTACTAGTCCGCGTTGCCGTGAGCGTGATCGTCGGAGTTGCAGTATCCGTCACCGACTCCGTAGCTGTTTCCGTCCAGGTAGACGTGCTTGTCTCGGTAGCCGTCAGCGTCGAAGTCTCAGTGTCCGTCGGTGTATTCGTCGGTGTATTTGTCGGCGTATTCGTAGGCGTCGCCGTGTCGGTCACTGATTCCGTGGCCGTCTCCGTCCAAGTAGGCGTAGCCGTATCCGTCACTGATTCCGTAGCTGTCTCCGTCCAGGTGGACGTATGTGTCGAGGTAAAGCTGGGCGTGGCCGTCACGGTCACCGTCAAAGTAGGCAGAGGCGTTTCAGTACTGGTCCGCGTTGCCGTGAGCGTGATCGTCGGCGTAGCCGTGCTCGTCGCCGATTCCGTAGCCGTCTCCGTCCAAGTAGGCGTATTTGTCTCGGTGGCTGTCGGCGTATTTGTTTCAGTATCCGTTGGCGTGGATGTCGGCGTACCAGTCTCGGTAGCCGTCAGCGTGACCGTCGGCGTATTAGTCTCGGTGGCAGTGGTGGTAGAGGTCGCGGTCAAGATCGTTACCGGGATATAGGACTGGAAGTCCCCATAATTCACCCAGTTATAGAGAATACCGGCTGTGATAAAAGTCGGTGTATGGGTTACGGTTACTGTATGAGTTGGCGTATCGGTTTCGTTAAATACTGTAGCGGTAAGTGTTGCGGTCTCGGTATTCGTCGGCGTATTTGTTGGCGTATTTGTTGGCGTACTCGTCTCCGTGTTCGTCAGTGTCGAGGTCTCGGTATCCGTAGGCGTGGCTGTAGGCGTGGTTGTAGGCGTCGAGGTAGAGGTCGGCGGGGGGGGCACATACTCATGATAACCGATATCGTAGCTGCCGCCCTGCGGCCGGCTGATCGTATAGTAATCATCACTGAGATAAGCCGAGGCATCCATGCCAGCGTCTATACAGTGCGCGCCTGATTTCAGATCATAATCATCCGAACCCTCGTTGACAAATTCATTGCTAGAGGTGATGACGGTACAGCCCGCGCCGAAACCGGTTAGATCTGTCTGTTCCTCAAAGGCGCAGTAAGTAAACTGTGACACATCGGCGCCGCTCGACAGCTCGATATCATCGGTATTATTGGCGAATATGGTGTTGATCACGGAAATCGGGTCATCCGCCAGGATGCCGATGGTATCGTCAACTATGGTACAATTGACTATCAACGCAGTAGTTATACTCTGCGAACCATCTATTTCAATGTGACAATCACCAGCACCATTTATAAACAAGCAGTTATAAAGCTCTATGGCGGGCCTGTCGCTCCAAGTGACGGAATATATCGCCTCTGTACCCGACGTATTATTAGAATCAAAAATACATCTTTCAAAATGCAAGCCGTTATCGGCATTCCCCCCGTTGTTATAAACAAGGTTCCCGCCGCCGCTAAGGTGTTGAAAATAAACATCCTCGACCCAGATGTATCCCTCCCCGTAACTGCGAAATACGCATTCGTCACCAGCACCGGAAGAGGTGATGGTTAAGCCACCGTCCGAAGGGCCCAGGATGGTCAGCGCTTCGTTGCTGGCCAGAGAGGCAAGACTGATAGTGCTGGAGTTAGTACTGCTGATCGTGGGCTCGTAGCCAAATCCCGACTGCACACGCAGGGTAAGCGTGATATTCGGCTGGAACGTTTCGGGGTAGATGCCAGAATCCCGTATCTCGATGATATCGTGCGCCACTGCATCATTATAGGCAGCATCAATGGTAGTATAAGTACAGGTAGAGCACACGTCCAGCACCGTGGCCGAGAAAGATACGGCCGGCAGGGACAGCAGAACAGCCGTCATCAGGGCACACTTCAGCACCGACGCCCGCCGCGCGTCCTGCTTAACCTGCTTGAAAAATTGTGCCGGTCTATTTGGTGTCATTTACTCACGATTTTTTGACTGATACAAAAATCCCTGGGCGCGGCAAGCAGCGCCCCTACGTTCGGCTGGGTCACACTCGCGTAATAATATTCAAACCCCAGCCATGCCGGGATGCTATCCACCTGCACCCAGAACTTTATCGTGCCGCAGACGCCGGAGTTGACCACCCCCACGTCCCAAACCAAAATCGGCGGCCCGCTGCTGGGCGCGGTATCACTGCCCAGATAACTGGTGTCGCTGGGCACGGTGTCCCAAACATCCACATCCACAGGATCACTGCCGTCGTTGCAGTAGACGATGGTGTAAGTAATGGTATCGCCGACAAGCGCCTGATCGCGATCAGCCGATTTTTCTACACTCAGGGTGGGAACTGGGGTCGGGGTAAAGGTACTTGTAGCTGTGCTGGTAGCGGTAAGCGTATCCGTAGGCGTGGCTGTTGGCGTCACGGTAGGTGTAGCGGTTTCGGTGTCCGTGCAGGTATCCGTCGGCGTAGCACTGGGCGTAGCACTGGGAGTAGCGGTGGGCGTATTCGTCAGGGTAGCGGTACGCGTGCTGGTCATCGTATTCGTCGGCGTACCCACCATCATTAATACCGTCACGGGATTCGAGTCATACGGCCCTTCGCTGGCCGACTGAATCTGCGCGGTGTTGATGATCTCCTCCAAGTTCGTGTACGGCCCCTGGTCCAACACCACCTCATAGCTTACCGAGCCGCTGTCGCCGGGCGCCAGCGGGGTTGTCCCCGCAGCGATCGACCACAACAGCGTCGGCAGAGACTCGACACAACCGCCGGTGCAACTGCTGGCGACATAACTTGTCTTAGGCGGTATATCGTCGCTCAACACCACGTCAAAGGCGTAACGGCAGGACGGGTCACCCACCACCTCATAGTCATATGCTGTACTACCGCAGTTGGAGCCGAGGTACCCTTGGTAGCCAGGAGTCTTGATATACCAACTGGGGTCAGTAATGGTGCAAACCGGCGCGACGCCGATGCTGATCGTAAACACATTACCCGTCATATCGATGCTGTAATCATTCGTGCCGGTGCCTACGCCTACCGCGCAGGAGCCCAGCGATATCCCGGAAGCGACATCAGTAAACGGCGGCAAACTGGGCGGCATGTAGTAAAGCTCTACAAAATTTTCATCGACTACCAAATAATAGTATTCCCCGGTATCCTCCTGGTAACGCATCACAATACCGCGATTGTCCCAATTACACCCGTCAACCTGGAAATTCGTATTCATCACGCCGTCGTAAGTGGAAGAATTGGAGTGGTAGACGATTTGATACCAGTTAGCGTCCCGCCAGATATAGCCGCCTGTTTCCTCCCAGGGATCGCCCGTTCCAATCTGTACCCAGCCCGCCAGGCTGTCCGCCGTCTCAAAGTCATCATAGGCGAGCTGGGCACTCCCCAAAAAGCAGGAGGGATTGCTGTAATCCAGGGTGTAGGTAACAGTATCACCTTCGGAGGCCGTCGCCGGCGCGACCGATTTGATCACCTCTATTTCCGGCTCTTTTATCAGGAAGTTGTGCACGTTCGACTGCACGTTCGGTTTGGTCTCCGATTTAACCGTGAAATCGTTGGGCACGTACCCCGGCGACGCGTCGGCATTGATCTCCATGTCCGCAGTCACCGTTACCCGTTCGCACAAGGCCACCGCTCCCAGGCACCATTCGTACAGACCGCCGCCCAGGTCGGTGTAGGCCGGGCTGCTGCCGGTAATCGTGAACTCCGACGGCAGCGTGTCATAAATGCAGGCGTCCGTGTCCGCCGTGCCGCTCCGATTTTCATAAACAAGGGTATAGGTGAAGGTCTCTTGCGGGAAGCCATCGGTCGGTGACGACGTCTTGGTCGCGCCGCTGGCCGAGGGGTCGGGAGCCAGGAAGTCCATTATGTTTTTTTGCAGATTTATCGTGGCGTCGATCGGCGTCACACAGTCCCAGAGTTGGCAATCGTCCCAAGCGGTGCCGCCACTCTCCAGCATCACGAATACCTTGCCGGCGTCCTGCGGCGACTGGATATCACCGCAGCCGGTATAGGCCACCGAGACAACATGACTGTAGGGGGGGTCACACAGCCCGCCTCCGCCCTTGGAATACATCACCGGAATGCCGCTGCCGTGCTGGCCGAAAGGGAACGCCCCAGGCGCCACCGTGGCGAACTCACCGCCCGCGTTCCAGGCCGGGCCGCCCATGTCCACCGGATCTGAGCCGAAGTTCTGAGCGTCCGCCAGGTCCGCCGCACTGGGGCTCAGCGCCAGGCTGTCCGCCTCGCATGCCGCTACATTCGAAGAGGTCTGACCACCGGTGTTGATGTTGTCGTTGAGATAATCCCTCAGCGAGTTATTGCGGCCGGGGAATCCGGAATTCTCACCGATGAGCAACAAGCTGCCTCCCTGTGCCAGATAACTGTTGAACGCCGCCTCGTCACCACCGGTGATTATATTTGAAGTAGCATCCTTGGCGCTGTCAAAACGGTAGTCCCACACCTGGTCGAAATCATCGAGGTTCAGTCCGGCCAGGGTAAGGTCGTCCGTGAATCCGTCCGCTACGTTATCCACAAAAAGACAAGTGGCCATAACGTTGGGCAGGCATATCAAACATTCCCAAGGTTTCGTATAAAAGCAACCGACACTACAATCGCAAGCATTAGTGATAAAAAGGATATTTTGCGTGGAAGGATCGCCGGCCGCCCAGTCAGCGTGAGCTTTAGGGGAAAACGAAAGCGTGACCGCGCAGATGATCACCGCTATTTGAAAAACAAAAAGTATTTTGCTTTTCTTGCTATCTAATCGCATATTTTTGTGTTCTTCGGCCCTAAAAACAAAGAACAAGCCAAGACACCGGCGTCCAGCCTGCACGGTACTGCCTTTTTCTTCCTTATGATATAGGCTAATTCCAAATAATCTAAACATCGTGACAACTCCTATATAATATGTTGTATCCCCAGCAACCGCCGCCGTGACTTCTTTCATTAATATATTAGCACCTGAGGTGTTACGAAAATGTTACAGGGGTGTAAAAGGTGTGTAAAAGCCGGTTTGTTACAGACGTGTTACAGGCGTGTAAACATTTTGTAAATTCTCTGCTGAGGCTGGGGAGAGAGGAAAATGAATTGTGAATTATGAGTTATAAGTTATGAATTATGGAGAAGATATAAGCAGAGCTTGTCGCTTCGCGATACGGTAGACGGGGATCCCTACTTCGCCCAAAGGCTACGTAGGGCAGGCAGTGGTCGAGATAAGGAATTATGAATTCTAAGTTATGAGTTATGAATAAGGCGCACAGTATACAGAATACCGGATACAGGACACCGGAGGCTTAGGAAGGAAGTGAACTACCACCGACCTTGTCGGTGGCTTCACAGACCCTCTCCCCCCGGCGGGAGAGGGAAGGGTGAGGGGGATGAATTATGAAAACGGTAGTCAGTGGACGGGAAACAGCCAACCATTTTTTTATATATTGGAGTGTCCGAAGACCAGCCAACGAGATACTAGATACTAGATAGACAGAGGTCAGGGGTCAGGAATCAATGAAATTAGGAAGAATATCGCAGTAGGGGCGGTCCCACCGCGGGCGCCCCTCGCCCAAAGGGCGAGTAAATGCGGTAAAACGCCTCATTTAGCACGTTTCAGCGCCTTTAGCCTTATTCTGTGCCCAAGGGAGGCTAAAAGTCACCGTAGTGCCCTTCCCCTTCTCACTCTCGGTTTTTATCTCACCACCATGCCGGTCAACGATCTCTTTAACGATGGAAAGCCCCAGCCCGGTGCCCTCATACTTTCGGGTGCTGGAGTTATCCACCTGATAAAAACGCTCAAACACTTTGGACAAGGAATCACGCGGAATACCGATACCCCGGTCCGCTACCGAGAACCAGAAAGTGTTCTGGTCTTTCTTGCCTGCGGATACCGTTACCGGACCTTTATCACCACTGAATTTGAGCGCGTTTGAAATTAAGTTCTCAAATACCCGGCGGATCCTCATCCTATCCACACTAAGCTGCGGCAAACCCCTGGGGATCTTGTTGGTAAGCCAGCTTTTCATACCGGGCGTCGCTTCATCGTAGGATTGGATCACCTCATCCACCAATGAACGGATGTCAGTGGGCACAAACTCGTCCAGGTCGATCCCCTGCTCCAGCTTGGACAGGTCAAGCAGGCTCTCTATCAGTCTATTCAACTGTTGCGCCTTCTTGCCCATTACCTTTAGTCCGTCCTTCTGCTCGTTGCTGGTCCGACCCAGCATACCCGCGGTCATCATCTCGATATAGCCACTCACCGTGGTCAGCGGCGTCCTCAGCTCATGCGATACCGTGGCCAGAAAGTTTGATTTCACTTCATTGAGGCGCACCAGCTCACGATTTTGCTCCTCCAGGTCGCTGTGCGCCAGCTTTAACTGAGCGGTGCGCTGATCTACCAGCTTCTCCAGATTACGCGAGAGTTCTTCCACCTCTTCCTTGGCGCTGATGACCTCCCCCTCCTTACGTTCCATTATCTGGTGCAGCTTCTCCCCCAAGACCGCAGCCATCAAAAACGAGAAAAGCCAGGAAGCGACCGCAAAATAATACAAGGGCCCGATCACCATCTCTGCTTCCCCACCAAAAGGAGTTACGATGCCCATTTGCTCCAGGAATACCAGCATCAGGTATACGGCGCCGCAAACCCCGGCCGCGGTGTAACCAAATTTCGGGGTAAGAATGATCGCCATGGCTACTATCACCATGAAATAAACGATGGCTACCGTACTTTGCGAACCACCGGTATAACTGAGCGCCACCGTTGCCATAAAAGCGTCAAGCAACAACTGCAGGAAACAATTAACCTCAACGTTATGCTCATCGCGTAACAATACGGCATATAGGGGATTTACCACGATTTCTATAGCGGCGATAGCCACAATCGGCCAAAAGGTAAGACTGAGCAATCCCAACAACTCAAAAATAAGAAAGACCACCAACCCAATAGAGGCCACTATCACACGGATCTTGAGCAGCTCCCGCGCCAGCACTCTGGTCTTGTGGTAGCTCTCGCCGGGGACGCTTCCCGATAGTCTGTCAAGCCATTCAAGTGGATTCATTTTTCGTTGCTCGTTGCTCGTTGCTCGTATGCTTCCCACCGAAACACAAGCGACTAGCGACCAGCAACTAGCAACTACTTTGTCATTCGACTAGCTTATACCCCACCCCGCCCACCGTCGTCAGGCACTTCGCCGCTGCACCCAGCTTCTGACGCAGGCGGCGCACATGCACATCCACGGTACGAGTATTGGCCATATTATCATACCCCCAGACCTTTTCCAAAAGCTCATCCCGCGGCAGTACTTTACCCACCCTCTCAAGCAAAGATTTCAACAAATGATACTCAATAGGAGTAAGCTTGAGCAGTTCGTCGTTCAAGGTCACTTCATGACGCTCATCGTCCAGCTTGATGCCCCCCGATTTTAACAGCGTACCCTTGTCCGGCGCGGTTGTCACCGGACGCTGTAACACTTTTTTGATGCGCGCTAACAGCTCATTCACACCAAAGGGCTTGGTGATATAGTCTTCGGCCCCCATTTCAAGACCCACGACCTTATCCAGCTCCGTACTTTTGGCGGTAAGCATGATCACCGGTATCTCTTTTGTCGCCGCGTCGGTCTTGAGTTGCTTGCACAGATCGAGACCGTCCACATCGGGCAACATCAGATCCAACACTACGAGGTCCGGCCTGAACTCGAGCGTCTTCTCTATCAGCTTATGCCCGGAAGGCAGGGCCTTTACCTCGTAACTGCTCTTGGCCAGCATGATCTTGAGCATCTTCAAAAGCTCGCGGTCGTCATCTACTACCAGTATTTTTTTAGCCATTTTTTCTCCTGTGTATCTAGTATTTGGTATCTAGTATCTAGTCAACCTCACGAAGACCTTATCCACACCAGCTACTAAATACAAAATACTAGCGACTACCCGGAAAGTTTATCCTTAAGCATCCTGCTCGCTTCCTGCGGATTTGCCTGGCCCCTCGATAGTTTCATAACCTGCCCCATCAGAAAACCGAGCGCTTTTTCATTGCCATCCTTATATTCGGCCACCGGATCCGGATTAGCCTTGATCGCCGCATCAACTATCTTCTCCAGCTCCCCACTATCACTGAGCTGGGATAGCTCCTTGTCAGCCGCCACTTGCGATGGCTCCTTACCACTCGCCACCATTTCATCAAGCACCTCCTTGGCCTGCTTACTGGAAAGCTTACCAGCTTCTACCATTTTCAGCAACCCGACCAAGTGGCTTGCGGACACCTTGCTCTCGCCAATATGCTGACCCAGCTTATTCAAACGACCGATTAGTTCGCTGGTCAACCAGTTTGATACCGTTTTAGCGTGCGGAAACTCTCTCAGGCATTCCTCGAAATAACCGGCCAATTGCTTGTCGGCGACCAACACACCGGCGTCATACGCGGAAAGTCCCAGTTCCTCGACAAAGCGCGTTTTCTTCGCCGGCGGTAATTCCGGCAGTTCCGACTCTAGCTGCCGCACCAACTCCTGCGGAAATACTACCGGCGGCAAATCCGGCTCGGGGAAATAACGGTAATCTGGAGCCGTCTCCTTGGAACGCATTGGAATCGTCACCTCCTTATTTTCCTGCCAATGGCGTGTTTCTTGAACCACTTTTTCGCCCGACTCTATTGCCTTTACTTGCCGTGCCGCTTCATATTCCATGGCTTGCTGCAAATTGCGAATAGAGTTCATGTTTTTTATTTCCACCTTGACCCCCAACTCGTCGCTCCCGGCGGGGCGCACTGAAATATTGGCTTCGCAACGCATACTGCCTTCTTCCATGTTGCAATCGGATACCTCCAGATAACGGAGCAAGCAGCGCAAGGTTGTAAGGTAGGCTGCCGCCTCAGCGGAAGACTCCATATCCGGCTCACTGACGATCTCCATCAAGGGAGTACCGGAGCGGTTGTAGTCCACCAGGGAAAAAGCAGCGTCCTCTATACGCCCGCTCTTGCTCTCGTGCAAGGTCTTGCCGGTGTCCTCCTCCAGATGGACGCGGGTAATGCCGATCCGCTTCTCCCCTTTTTCCAGCTCGATCATTAGGAAACCGCCGCCACATAACGGCAGGTCATACTGTGATATCTGATAGGCCTTTGGTAAGTCCGGGTAATAATAGTTCTTGCGGTCAAACTTTGAGAACTCCGCAATCTCGGAACCCAAGGCCAACCCAGTCTTAACCGTCCGTATTAACGCCTGGCGGTTGATCACCGGCAACGAGCCGGGCAGTCCCAGACAAACGGGACAAACATTGCTGTTCGGTTCAGCGCCAAAACTAGTAGGGCAAGCGCAAAACATCTTTGAGTTCGTACCCAGTTCTACGTGAACTTCCATACCAATGGTGGTTTTGTATTTCATCGTCATCGCCTTATCCCGTCGCGCGTCGTGCGTCGCGTGTCTCTTGTCCCATCGACCCGTGACCCGTGACACGAGACAAATCAAATATCCGGATGCTGCTTATGCCATTCTGTCCTTACCCCCGCGCTTGTCAGCAGACAAACGCGGGGGTGGCGCCCGCGGAGGGACGCCACTACGCTGATATTATATACTTGGATGTTTGTCCT
>JAUXIB010000263.1 GCA_030621225.1 candidate division FCPU426 bacterium | reverse complement strand
CTCTGGGGTGCGCACCCCAGAGGTGTGGGAGGTGCAAGGGGTACAAGCGGTACTGTGAATATTCTTGACATGCTCTGTTGTATTCGCCATAATCATGTCCGGAGTGTATTTAAATCAGTTTCCTAGGATATTTATGCCTATCTGGAGGGTTATCATGCGTATTAGTAAATCATTGTTGGTCACGGTATGTTTATTTGGGCTGATGATTGCCGGGAATGCCCAGGCTGGTTCCTTTAGTTACAAGCCGCATATGTTACTCGAAAAGGACGCTCATCGGCCACAGGTGGTGCGCTTTGCGCTGGGCGGCGGGCGCCTGGTGGTGGGTTACTATGGTGGCGCATCAAAGGAAGGGCTGATCAAGATTTGGGATATGTATGAGAAAAAGGTAGTCAAAGAGCTGCCGGGCCATAAGATGCGCACGAGTTCTTTGGCGATCAGTCCCAGCGGGCGTTTTCTGGCCAGCGGGGGTTGGGGCGGACACGTTGTCATCCATAATCTGATGGAGGAGAAGGAGCCGTTAGATTTAAAGGCCCATAAGGGCCAGGTTAACGCACTGGCCTTTAGCCCGGACGGTATGACCCTGGCTACGGGCGGTAAGGATAAGAAGGTGGCGCTCTGGGATATGGGAACGGGCACTTTATTGGGTAAGCTCAAAGGACACGGTAAGGCGGTGAAAGCGGTTGCTTTTACCCCGGATGGCAAGGTGGTTGTCACCTGTAGCGAAGATAAAACTATCCGCTCTTGGGATGTGGTTTCACGAACCGAGAAGCGCAGCATTGAAGAGAGCGCCGCGAAATATGGCAAGCTGACTCACGGTGGTATCAGCCCGGACGGATTTATGGTGGCCGCGGCGATCAAAGAAGTGAAGGCCGCGGTGAAAGGGCGCCGCCGCGCTAAGGGCGGGATTAAGGAGATAGATTTCATCGGCTTGCGGGATTTCAAGACCGGCGAAATGCTGGGACGTCTGGAGGGGCATTTAGAGACGATCAACGCGCTGGACTATAGTCCGGATGGGCGTTACGTTGCTTCGGCGGCCAATGATCACTCGGTGATGATCTGGGACGTGGTGGAGAAGAAGCGTGTGACGGTAATTGACCTCAAAGATGCCGTGCTTTCGGTTGATTTTAGTTCGGACGGCAAATACCTCGCTGCCTGTGACAAAAAGGGCGGACTTTACGTCTACCGGCTTTCGGGCGTCTCCGCTTTCCCGCGTGTGGTGGCGGGGGGCAGGGAATACCAGCCGCCAGAGGTGGAACTGGCAACCTATGAGGGACAACCGCGGCGCATCGCTGTGATGGAATTCAAGAGCAAGGGTAAGATCGAGGACTACGTCGGCTCTATTCTTAGCGACAGTCTGCGTAATTTCATGCAGCAGACCGGGCGTTACGAGGTTGTCGACCGCGAGCATATGAAGGCGATGCTCAAGGAAATGAAGATGCAGCTTAGCGGTATGGTGGACGAGGAGAGCGCGGTGGCCATGGGCAAGCTGCTGGGTGCCAAGGGCCTGGTCTTTGGCTCGGTGGCCAAGCTGGGTAATATGTACGCGATCAATATGCAGATGACCAGCGTGGAGACGGGACGGGTGCTGGCCACGGCCGAGGAACGCTGTGCCTGCGCCGAGGAGGATCTATTCCTGGCGATCAGTACGGCGGCTGCCAGGTTGATTATGCAGTGAATTTTAATTGGTGGGTTAACTCAAACAAGGAGGTGTACTGTGCGATGGATGATGATTGTTTTGATGGTGATGGGCCTGCTTCTATCTCCGCTTGCTGCAGAGATTGAAAAAGGAAATTCAGAGGTGAGTATCAGCGCTAATCGGCAGGGGATGACCATGGGCGAGGGTTCGGCCGAGATTAAGCTTGTTCTTTGGACGGTCGTTGGCAGTTACGGTTACTTTATTTCTGAGGTGAATGAGATCGGCGGATCTTTGGTTTTGACGAAAGTGAGTATTACTCAGGAGGATTTCGCCGGGGAAAAGGATACCGATAGCACTGGGATGGCCAATATCGGTTTTTTCTTTACCCATCATTTTATCGTTGCTGATCCGCGTTATGTGCCCTATGCCGGGGCTGACGTGGCCAAAGGTTTTATGTTTGGCTACGAGGATGACGCGCCCTCTATTTATGGCGCTGGCGTTTACACCGGGGTGAAATACTACCTGTCTGAGAAAACTACTATAGGCCCGGAATTCCAGCTTAGAATGATGAATATGGGCTTTGATGGCGAAAGCGAAACAGTATATTCAAATTTATTTATGATTAAGCTTTCCACTCTTTTTTAAGAGTGTTTGGCACGAGAGCCGGCGACGTTTGTCGCCGGCTCTTTTTTTTTAGATAACGTCGAAAAGGCAGGGAGCCACCCTACTTCTCCCCCCTGTCTTCCTGTCGGAAGACAGGAAGGGGGGCTACGAAGGGTCTAGTCCTACGTAGCTTTCTTGTCCTACGTAGCGCCTTGCGCGTAGTAGGAAGCAGAGTAGGACAGAGGTCATCCGCCGTCGTCCTCTAGGATATGGCGGGCAAGTGACGCTGTCGCGCTACACCCCAGAGGTGTAACACAAGGCAGCACGTAATCTCACCTCTGGGGTGGGAGCGGCGAGCAGGGCATCCGCCGTCGTGGTAAAAAAACTATTCCGATACTATTTTGATGTGAACATAGAAG
>JAUXIB010000191.1 GCA_030621225.1 candidate division FCPU426 bacterium | reverse complement strand
CATCAAAACCAAGAATGCTCCCCTGCCAGCGAAGAATCCCCCTTGCCGTCATCTAAAGAACAATCTGCTTGCCTCGCCGTAGCCCTTGACGAAGGCGGGTGTAATCTGTGGATCGATTGTCTTTAGTCGTTAGACTTTTCCAAAAATCAATCTGCTTGCCCTTCGTAGCCCCCATGTCTTCCTGTCGGAAGACAGGAATGGGGGCAGAGTAGGGTGGATCCAAAGTCGTTTTTAGCGTTTCCTTGGTTTTGCGCGGGGCCGCCATCTCTCTTCCCGTTTTCCGCCGGGCGGCTGCCTCCTCTTGACAATCGAGACATCTTTTGATACATTTATACATATACAATAGAGGGAGTGTATCATGATTAAACTTACGCGAATGAACGGCGAGGAGTTTTACGTTAATGCTAGCCTGATCCAGTTCGTTGAGGCCACACCGGATACTATTATTACTCTGGTTAACGCGAAAAAAATGACGGTAAAAGAGAAGCCGGATCAGGTGTTGGATTCTATTGTGAAATACCAGCGTCGGCTCTTTCCCTTCGTTACGGAAGAGCAGCTTAAGAAATTGCAGGAAGAAGAATAAGGGAATTATGAGTTATGAATTATGAGTTATGAATTGTGGGCACGGTATACAGTTTTGAATTATGAGTTATGAAAATGGTGGTCAGTGGACGGGGGACAGTGGTCGGTGGGCCAAATGTTGAATGCAGGACGTCATGGGCGACGTCAGACCAGCGTGCGACGTTAGACGGAAGTAACGCTGTACGTGATTAGTTGCGAGCTACGAGTCACGAGCTACGAGTTGCGAGTTGAACAATGAATCTGAATAACGCTCAGATCACGAGTGAGCTAGGAGCTGAGGCACTGGGGACAAGTGTGAACCCCGTGGCGTCGGGTTCCGCGAAAATGCCTCAGGCCGAGCGGCAGCAAACCGCTGAGCAGGTTCAAGAAACGGAGCGGACGGAGCCTTTGCGACCGCGGGAAGTCACCGCTATCGAGGCGAATTCGCGTGCCGAAAGGGTGCGCTTGCAGGCGGCCGTTTCCGCCTATCTGCGCCGGCAGGAAGATATGCTGGAACTGATGGAGCGTAATTTGCGTCCATTGCTGTCGGCAGCAGTGGTTGCCGCTCCGGCGGAGAAAGCGGCGGCGCCTTTTTCCGGGGAACAGAGGTTTGACCGTGAATTACAGACCAGTCTGATATCGACGGGCGAGGTGACTGTGACCCCGGTGGAGGTCTCGCCCGATAATACCGGCTATAGCGTACTGGAACAGAGCTTGAGTACTAATCATCAGGTGGCCCGGCAGCGGCGGGCTCCACGGGACGCGTTTGAGGCGCAGATGGCGATCGCTCCTTCACCGATAGCCGAGCAAGATCCGGCTTTGGCAGGGACTACGCCGCCGGCAGCGCCCACCGTGGCAGCGGCGGATCCTGCTGGGGAACCTGTGCCCCGGGCGGTTGGAAGTGAGGCGTCGCCGGCGCGAATGCCTGCCGCTCCGGAGCAAGCGCTGCGCCAAGCCATAGAAGAGAGCCTGGCCGCTTTGCGTTTGAGTCAGGGAGTAGGCAGGGAGGAAATCGAGTTAGCGTCAGCCCTGTTGGATAAGGATAGAGCGGGGCGCGCGGAGGTCGTCCTGCGCGCCCTGGAAGAACGGCAAATGACCATTACCTTTAATAACCGTGGCCGTTCCGTGGTAGGCCTGGTGCCGCCGATGTTGCTGGATACGGCGAGATAATATTTGGGCCTTTTCCATTTTGGTGGGTGACGAGAAGCGGGAAAGGTTGTTTAACCACAGAGCCACAGAGGGCACAGAGAAGCACAGAGGAGCACAAAGGAAAAAACTCTGTGAATTCTCATTTTTCTCTGTGTCTCTGTGGTGAAAACACGGTATTTGTTTGCAAGCGAACCCACTGGTTTGGACTTGATATTTAAATTTGCGAGAGGAAGCGGAGGAACTATGAGCAGATATCTCATTATGGATAGTGTCGAAAAACCTATTTCGCGTCCTCCGCGGGGGGTAGTGAAAGGACTTTTTCGAGGGGCTCTGGTGATGATCTTGGCGGGCTTGTTGTCCGGCGATCTGCGGGCTTTGCAGGTGTTGAGCAGCTTTGAGGCCGGAGCGGATATCAGCCAGTGGCAGGTGGTAACCGCGGTTGGTTCTCTGGAAGCTTCTACGGAATTTTACGTCACCGACCAGGTCTATAACGGTAAGATGAATGTGCCGCTGGGGATTCTCGGTGAGTTTGTTACTATCAGGCTCGACTTGGTAGCCAATCCCAAGCCGCCGCGTGCCGGGGAGCAATACCTGGCGGTGGATATCTATCGCGATGGTATCGATATTAACGTCATATATATCACCGTGTACGACGGCGCTACCGGGTACACCTCTGATCTGACCGAGGTAGGCGGGGATAACAACTTAGACGTTACCGATGTCCTTTACATAGATATGGCGTTGATCTCGCTGGACGCGCCCACTTCGATAGATATTTCCAGACCTCGCTTTGATACAGACCACAACTTGCATCTTGATAATCTGCGCTATACGGACAGCCTTGATCCACCGGACCTTTCCGGTACGATAACGGATACGCGTACTCATACCAAGGTGATTTCATCGACCCCGACTAGTACGGCTACTCTTACGGCGACTGTATCAGCGACGCCCACTGCGAGTGTTTCGCATACGATGAGCGCTTCGCGTACCACAACGTTTACCGTTAGTATTACCGATACCGCGACGCCTACCGCCACCCCTACGGCTACTCGGACGATTACCCGTAGTGTTACGCCGACGCCCACTCGGACGCTGCTCGGTACGAGGACGGTTACGCCCACCGCTACGCCCACTCCGACCATCACCTGGACTTTTACCCCTGAGGCGGCGCCGGCGGTGGTCTATCCTAATCCGCTCTACCTTAGCCAGCACGACAAGGCGATCTTTGGTAATTTGCGGCAGGGGGACCAGATCCAGATCTACACCATTGCCGGGGAAAAGGTGCGGCATGTGAAGGCGAATGAGGTCACCAACTACCCCGGTAATCAGGGCAAGAGCGTTAATAATCTGCGCTACGGCTGGGACACGCGCAACGATATCGGTGAGCCTGTCGTCAGTGGGTTGTACATCGCGGTGATCAGACATGAAACAGGCCAGGCCGACCGGGTAAAGATAGCGATCATTAGGGAATGATCTCCTCTCCCCTGGAGGGAGAGGAAGGGTGAGGGGGAATAATTAATATGTACCCTTCAAGGGAGGGGTTTCCGCGGGCACTCGTCGGTATCTAGTATCTAGCCCTGAGTCCTGTCGAAGGGTTGGTTAGCAAACGGAGAATGGCCAACGAACTACGAGCTACGAGCTACGAGAATCGGGCTGCGCTGGATGGCGGGGTAAGTAATATGTTAAAAAAAGCGGTCATAATATTAACGCTGGTTGCCGGGACTGCCGGTTTTCTGCATGCCGGGCGGGCGGGTACGGCGGCTTTCCCGTTCTTGAAGATCGTGCCGGGAACCAGGCCGGCGGGGATGGGCGAGGCGTTCACCGCTGTGGCTGATGACGCTAACGCGCTTAGTTTCAATCCGGCCGCGCTTTCCGAATTCAGTATGGGATGCGTTACGGTATCTCATATGGAATGGCTGGACGATCTTAAGTACGAGTATCTGGCGATGATCCTGCCGTTCACTACTATGGGTTTGCCGTTCAAGGGATCGTATGGTTTTAGTTATGGTCTGTTGCACAGTCCGGAGATCGAGCGTACGGTGATGATCGATGATTGGACCTATCGCACGGATGGTACCTTCACTGTGGCCAATGTGCTTTTCGAGCTCGGCGCCGGCGGGGAGATCAACGAGTTTTTTGACGTAGGACTCAAACTGAAATATATGAAGCAGAGCATAGATCTCAAACAGACCTCGGCAACGGCGTTTGACATCGGCTTGATGTCCTCGGGCGCGATGCGGGGGGTGCAGGTGGGGATAGCACTGCGTAACCTGGGCGGCGAAGTAGAGGGATATCCTTTGCCAACGCAGCTTGTGGTGGGGATAGGCAGGAGCGTCAGGGGACTTACCTCGCTTAACGATGACCTTATTTTATCCATGGATTCTATTTTACCGATCAAGCCGACCAAGCGGAAACCGCAGTTTAATTTCGGTCTGGAATACTCACGGCGTATCAATACGATGAAGGTCGCTATTCGTTCGGGTTATCGTTTTGGTCAGGAGTTGGGCACGCTGGCCGGCTTTACCTTTGGCGGGGGATTTGGTATGCAAGTGTCGCGGGCGGTCATGTCGCTGGAGTACGCCTTTGTGCCCTATGATGAACTGGGCACCGCGCATCGGATGGGATTGAGCCTGATATTTTAAGAGGCGGGGAAGCAGGGAAGTTGAGAAGCAATGAGCAATGGCTTGTTGCTTTTTATGTTTTTAGCGATAGATATATGGAAATCTTTCACCACAAAGTCACCCTACTTCGCCCCCCCGCCTGTCTTGCCGACAGGTAAACGGGGGGGCTACGAAGGGTCAGTCCTACGTAGCTTTCTTGTCCCCCGTAGCGCTTTGCGCGTAGTAGGAAGCGGAGTAGGACAAAGAACACAAAGGAACGGCTTAAAAGAATTCTTTTTGGATGACCCTTCGACTCACTTTGTTCGCTCAGGGCGTATG
>JAUXIB010000210.1 GCA_030621225.1 candidate division FCPU426 bacterium | reverse complement strand
CGACTGCATGCCAAGATTCCCCGAGGTCTCTATCAACGATACCAGCGAAGATGTCTTGCCGTTCCTGATCAAACTGGGCAAAGCCGGTGCATAAGTCATCACCTCGTGCGCCGCGATACGCCCACTGCCGTCTGTCTTTTTGAGCAGTTGCTGGGAAACAATGCCTTTCAACACCTCGGAAAGAATGACGCGCGCTTTGGACCGCTCCTCCTGGGGAAAAACATTTATAATGCGGTCTATGGTCTTGGCGGCACTGTTGGTGTGCAATGTAGCGAATACCAGCGACCCCATTTCGGCCAGGGTGAGAGTAAGACTGATGGTCTCCAAATCGCGCATCTCCCCGACCAACACCACATCCGGATCCATACGTCCCGCTTCCCTAAGCGCCGCGGCAAAACTCTTAGTGTCGTTATGCACCTCCCGCTGAGTGATACGACATTTTTTTGTCGGATGCACGAACTCCACCGGGTCCTCAATAGTCAGGATGTGTCCCTGACGCGTGCTGTTGATCAGGTTTATCATCGCTGCCAAGGTAGTGGACTTTCCGCTACCAGTAGGCCCAGTGACCAAGACCAGACCGCGCCGCTGCAAAGACAGCTTCTGCAAAATTACGGGCAACCCTAATTCTTCAATGGTCTGGATTTTCTCCGGGATAGTCCGAAAAACAGCGGCCAGCCCCGTTTGCTGGAAAAAATAATTGACCCGGAAGCGTGACACGCCGGGCACATGGTAAGCAAAATCCAGATCCAGATCGTTTTCTATGGTCGTTTGCCGTTTTTTCCCCGCGATCTCGTAGAGCAGGTCCTTTATCTCCTGCTCCGCCAAGGCCGGTCGCTCTGCCGACAAAGGAACCAAGCTGCCGTGCACGCGCACATTGGGCACCTTACCGGTGGCCAGGTGCATGTCGCTCGCGCCACGCGCCACCATCAAACTGAGTATTTCGTCTATGGCAGGCATCAACCACTCTCCTTGCGCGGACTGAATTCCTGCTTCGCCTCGGGCGTTATCTTTCCCGCCCTCTGCAACTCAGTCAGCGAAGCACCCATTATTTTCATGCCGTCCTTACTCCCTACTTCTATCATGCTCTCCAGCTTGTAGGTCTCGCCCTCGCGAATGACATTGCCCACAGCCAGCGTATTGACGAGCACCTCAAAGGCGGCCACCATATCAGTAGCATCCGCCTGCTTGATCAGTTCCTGGGAAAGCACGCCGATCAGGCATTCCGAAAGAGTAGTCTGCGCCTGGGCCTGCTCGCTGGGCGGGTAAATGTTTATCACCCGATTGATGGTACTCGCGGCCCCTGAAGTGTGTAATGTAGCAAGCACCAAGTGGCCGGTCTCCGCAGCGGTAAGCGCCAAACTCATCGTCTCCAGGTCGCGGATCTCCCCGATCATGATCACGTCCGGATCTTCACGTAATGCCGCGCGCAAGGCATTAGAAAAACTCTTGCTATGCGGCCCTACACTACGCTGACTAACGATACTCTTCTTGCTTTGATGCAAATACTCAATCGGATCCTCAATAGTGATAATGTGTTCGTTGCGGTTAGTGTTGATATGGTCTATCATGCTGGCCAGGGTGGCCGTCTTACCGGAACGACCAGGCCCGGTGACTACGATTAGTCCCTGAGTAGCCAGGACAAACTTTTCTATCACCGGCGGCAGTCCCAGTTCCTCAAAGCTTTTCGGCTCGGCGAGAATATAACGAAAAACGGCGGCCAGCCCTTTCTGTTCACGGCAAACATTGACGCGATATCGTTCGCCACTCGGCAGTGAATACACAGCATCCAGTTCCCAGGTTTCCTCGAACTGCCGTTGCTGTTCCTCGCTAAGTATCTCGTAGATGAGTTGTTTGCTCTGTTCCGCGCTAACGGCCTGGTTGGTCAGCGGCGTCATCTCCCCCAGATAGCGCACCATCATCGGCATCCCGGCCGCCACATGCAGATCGGAACATTTACGTTCCACTACTACCTTGAGAAATTTATCTAGTTCTGCCATCTTGACCTTGGTTTAGTTGAAGCAAGGGAAGTATAATGCATAAAAATGGTTCTGTCAATACGCCTTCGGGACTGCTAAATAGTTCGCAGTTCATAGGATGTAGGATGTAGTTGCTAGTGCAAACTCGCTACCAACAACTCACACACCGGGTGTGTCTGCCTACTATTCACTATTCACTTTTCACTACCTACCACCTACTACCTACCAAACACAGCATTCAAAATTCAGAACCCAGAATTCCTCCCCCCGCTTGACATCTTCCCCCTTTAAGCGTTATAATACTAAATTATGACTATGATAAAGAAAATTTCGTTGGCTGTGATACTCACCCTGTCTTTTTTCAGCGCCCCGTGCCATTCAGCCGATCTTATTTACCGCGGCCAGGAAGGCGAAGTCCGCTATTATCATACCGACGTATCGGTAGACATAGTAACCAAGGTAGATGATGTCATCACCCGCAATGAAACGCTCCCTCACCTCAAGGCCAGCACCGGCGATGACAAGCAACTAACGACCGTCCTTTGCACCCTGCCTGGTGATGCCATAATGAGAGAAGTAAAACAACTCAAGAGCGAGCTGACCCTAAAAGCGGATGACAAAACACTTCCCCTCCCCGCACTCAAAGATAAATACGTTTCTCCCTGGCAGGGGCCGGTTACAGTAGGCATGACCCCCCAGGGAGCGATTATCGGCCTATACGGCACAGAGGAGATCATCGCTAAAATCCCTTTTGGCGGGGGAAAAACGCTCCGGCAAAAGAGCTTACTGGCGCTGGAGGATGACCTGAAAAAATCGTTTGGCCAAATGTTCCCAGTCTTCCCGGAAAAAGACATCGTACGCGGTGAGAGCTGGACATACTCCCTGGAGGATGTCAAAATGCCGGGCCTTTCCCCCCAGCCGCTGGACCTCGTGTACACCTACACTTACCTGGGAGACAAACTATTAAACGGTTCAAAATGCGCTGTCTTAAAGGTGAAAATGCATTTCGACGAATTAATCTTTGATAACCTCGCCCCCGGCAACGAAAACTTTGTTGTCGCTTCGATCATCTCGGGAAAACCAACTTCTTTACGCCTTGATAGTTTTGAAGGTCGGCTCTATTTTGATTACCGGCAGGGCCGCATACGCAAAACGGACAGCATCGCGCTACTGATAATGGGCCTGGATATTCCCGCAAACGAGAAACAAGTCTTTGGCTACACCGCGGTACTGGAAATGACCGTCAAGAGTACCACCGAAATGAGGCTGGAACCATAAGCGACCACGCCCCTCGCTTCTCGTTTTTTTCACTCTCATCCGTGTTCCACAACCTCGCGAACATCGCTTGTAATAAGAGATCATCTCGTTGTAAACAAAAGGAGACACCATGTTAAAAAAGTTATCTTTCTTTATGCCAACGCTCTTTTGGTCGGTTTCATTATTCGCGGGCGCCTGCGGCGGTCCCGCCGGCTGCAACTGGAAAGAGTGCGCGCCCTGGGACCGCGTCGCCTGCGTCATCGGCGGCATCATCTTCATCGCGCTACTGATCGTCATCTACTCCGGCCTGCTGATCCTGCTCAAGGCTGTCGCCCCTAAATTCACCGCCAAGTGCGCCAAATCTATCACCGGAGGTACGCTGCGTAATTTCCTGGTAGGACTCGGCATCATCCTCGCCTGGCTGATCGCGGCCCACCTTTACGAAGGCAACGAGAAAGCGGGCGGCGTGCTGGTGATGATTCTCGGCCTGTTATGGTGTGTCAAGATGTTCAGTGGCGCGGCGATGTGTGAGCTTGTCGGCGCCAAGATCCTCTCGCTACGCGGCGACAAAAAACAAACTGACGGCGCAAAGAAGATCGTGACCGGCCTCAGCGCAATCATCCTCTCCATCTGCACCATTATTCCCGGCTTGCTGGTGCTGCTGGTACTCTGCTGCATCGAGTTGGGAGCGACGGTGTGCGTGGTGTTGAAGATTAAGTAAGAGCAAGAAATTATGAATTATGAGTTATGAGTGCTGAAAAGGTATAAGCAGAGCTTGTCGCTTTGCGATACGGTAGACGGGATACGGGATAAAGAATTCTGAATTATGAATTCTGAGTTCTGAATAGGACGAAGAC
>JAUXIB010000151.1 GCA_030621225.1 candidate division FCPU426 bacterium | reverse complement strand
TTCTTTGTGGCCGAACAGTTCACGGGCAGCAAGGGGAAATACGTCTCGCTTAAGGAGACGATCGCCAGCTTCAAGGAAATGGCCGCCGGTAAGTATGATGATTTGCCCGAGCAGGCCTTTATGTACGCGGGAACGATAGAGGACGTGGAGCAGAAGGCGAAGCAGTTGGCAAAGGCGTAAGAGGCAGTATCTCGTTGTTAGTAGCTCGTAGCTCGTGTATTTAACCAGTAATACGATTGCCGAGAGACGAAGAAAATGACCAAGACATTAAAAGTAGAGATCGCGTCCCCAGACCGGCAGATATATTCCGGGGAGGCGGAGATGCTGGTGGCGCCTGGCGTCCAGGGGGAACTGGGGGTTTTACCGCGTCATACGCACCTGATGGCGGCGCTGCAGCCGGGTGAGATCCGTCTTACTAATGGCAAGCAGGTGGAGTGTTATGCCATTTCTTCCGGTTTTATAGAGGTTTGTCCGGATAAGGTGCTGGTGCTGGCTGACGCGGCGGAAGCGGCGGTGGATATCAGCGTAGAGCGGGCCAAACGGGCGCTGGAGCGGGCCAGGAAACGCTTGCAGGAGAAGCAGGGCGGCGAAGTTGATTTTGGCCGGGCGCGGCTGGCCCTGATGCGGGCGATCAATCGTTTGAAGGTGTCTGAAGGCAAATAAGTAAAGGAATTATGAGTTTTGAATTATGAGTTCTGAAAGAAGAACCGTAGATTATGAATGAAACAGGATACCGTGATTGGTTGAAGGTTAAGAAGGTTGAGAAGGTTAAAGGTTAGGGCCAGGGAACAGTAAGTAAGACGAATATATAAGGAAATTAAAAGCAAAAAGCATGCCTCTTTGCCATATTATGTAAAAAGAGGAAGTTTAAGCTTGACACATACCTCTCTGGGGGATATAATCCATAAAATTTAGTATTAGACCGAATATAAACAGGATTCAAGAAAAATACTGAAGAAAGGGGGGATGCTTAGCGTTAAAGACTAGATGTTTTTGTTAGTTGGATTTTATTTTTTCGCGCGAAAATTTGATGTTTTAGTGTTAACTTAATGAGGAGTGTAACAAATGCGAAAGTTAATTGTAAGTTTGATCGCAATGAGTCTGCTGGTTCTGCCGGCTGCCGCGACTTCTATTCGTACGCAGTCCATGAACATCGGCGCTGACGATGTTGAGGATATCGGCAACATCGTCACCTTCCCGCAGCTTATTGGTGTCTATCAGAACAAGGTGTTGTACAGCAATGTGGTGGCTACGGATGTTTCTTCAACGGTACTGCTCTGTGAGCTGGCCAGCTACACCGTTGGTGTGGCTATCTCAGACAATCAGGGTTCATTCAACGGCGGATTCATTGGTGCGGAGCTTGACACCCTTTGGGTTGATGCATATGCCTCCGGTTTTACGGCGCTCTACCCGGACGAAACTGCCAGCCTGCTGTTCGCGGGCGCGGTGGGCCCCGGTACCCTGGGTGTTAACCTGTCCTATGCGAAATCCTCGAATACGGACAACCAGGTAATCTCGGTTGTTGACCCGGTGAGCACCAATCCTCTGGATAAAGAGCAGAGCGCCAGCTACCTGGGATTGGTTGTCGGTCTCGGCATGGAAGAGGTTGGCCCCTTGGCCCGCCTGGATGTTTCGGTTGGTATCGGTCTGCCGAACCACGAGTACACGAAATCTGATCCTCTCATCTCCACTACGGATCCCCTCGGTGCGCCTGACGTTACCGAGTTTACGAAGGATGGTGGTATGGACATGGAGATCCAGGTGCAGGGTATCAAAGAGCAGAGCGATGAGACTTCTCTGCGCCTGCAGGGCTATTACCAGTCCAGCTCATATGATCAGTTGGCCGCGCAGAAGGCTGATGCCAACAACGATGATGACTATACTGACGTTGGCGACACTCATAAGGAGAAGCTGATTGCTTCGAGCAAAAGCGTGATCGGTGTCGGCTGCGTTGTCAATCGCAGTGTTAACGATGCTGGTTTGCTGGTTGCCGGCCTGAAGCTCGCTATGGTTTCCACCAAGGTCGAGAGAAGCGAGAAGGTTCTGGCTGATGGCGATGCAGATGGTGACTTAGAGCTGGAGCAGGTAGTCAATGCCGTAGGTTTCGAGTTAAACGAAGATTCAGATATGATCGCCACCATCGAGATCGCCGTTGAAGACCAGGTCCGCGAAGGTTGGACGGGTCGTCTGGGTGCTAGCAAGGATATCAATCTGACAAATGGCAATGACGAGACGGACGACACCTACGGGCTTGTTGACTCCGCTTGGGCCACGAGTGGCAGCACGGTCAACGAGAAGGGTGTGACGGGTTCCGGCGATGTCACGCTGAAGATGGGTCTTGGCGTTGCGCTGGGTAACTTCACCGTCAACTGTGACGTTTCCGCTGACGTGTTGTTGAGTGGTCCCTACTTCGTAAGTGGTACCACCGGTGCGTTCGCTTCGGCGCTTGACGTTATCTACAGTTTCTGAGGTGATTTAGTAGCGAAAAAGCCCCTCCGCCTGAGCGGGGGGGCTTTTTTGTTTTCATAATTCATCGGTACAAGCGACCAACTTGATCATTGGCTGTCTGTGTTTTGCGGTTCTTGAGCATGAAGCAGGGACTTTGAGTGGGTGTCGGGCGGAAAATTATATTGACACCCTCCCCGTGGATTGTTACTATCAATTGTTTTGGTAGTGGGCTACTTTGTGTGGGAACCGCGGAAGAATGATGCTTTTTCGCTTTTTCCGCGAGGGGTTCGCGTTCTCCGCGAAAAATCCCGTATTTTCAAGAGAGGGGGATGTTATGTCCAAGAGAATATTGTTAGTAGCGCTGGCCGTTAACCTGGCGGTTTCCGCCGTAGCGTCGGTTCGCACCGATTCACTGGCCGTTGAGCCCTGGATGTTGGACGATTATGATAATGTCTTGACCTACCCGCGTATGGTGCAGGATTACGGTAAGATACTGCGTTATAGCTTCAGCGAACGCTATGATGCCACAAGCGCCACAAGCTTGGCCGAGGGCTGGGGTGTTTTTTCTTGCGGTCGGGAGGAAGGTATGAGTTACGGCCTGATCACACGGGAACCGGTGAGCTTTCTTGGCGGCGACTGGAATGATTTCGTTAGTAATGGCATAGTTAACAGCGCGACAATCGTCCCGGCGGGTCTTCAGACACCGCGGACGCCGGAGAAGAAGGCCCGGCTGATCATAGTACGAGAGACGCTTGGCAGACAGCTTGCGTTGAGTATGGGTTATGGCGTGCGTTTGGCAGATGATACGCTTCAGGATGATCCCGGGGGACTGCGGGTTCGCTGGAACCGTAGCCTGTTGGTTACGGTAGGATTGAGCGGCCAGATGGATGGTTTGCCGCTTGTGGAGGTGGACAGC
This sequence comes from candidate division FCPU426 bacterium, assembly GCA_030621225.1. Lineage (GTDB taxonomy): Bacteria > Oederibacteriota > JAUXIB01 > JAUXIB01 > JAUXIB01 > JAUXIB01. The sequence goes on along the minus strand of JAUXIB010000151.1, from coordinate 3,034 downwards.
GTTGAGTGGGCGCTTACCTACTATTATCCATATGTTTATACCCTGGCCAAAGATCTGACCTATGCGGGGGATGGTTCCAAGGTTTTCTCGCGTTATGAGGAGGGGGTCAGCGAGAAAAAGCTTTCTTTTGATCTTAACCTGCTTGCGCTTAAGGAAGATTACATCGGGGAGACGGACCTGCGCCTGACTTGCGGGTTCAAGCGGCACGGGATGAAATATGGGGAGACGAGGACCGTTGCTGGATTGATCACTGATTACGAGCTGGATAGTTCGCTGTATTATCTGGGGGCTTCGCTAGCGTATGATGTCGGCGAAGATACATTAGTCGTTGCCGGGCTCAAGGGGGAGAAAGGCTCGCGTGGTTACAAGGCGGCGCAAATTACTACCGCCGGCGCCGCGATAGATAAGGGAGAAGAGAGCGAGTCCATACTTGGTCTGCCCCTGGCTATTGGCGTAGAGAGCCAGTTCAAGAGTTGGCTGGCGTTGCGCGTGGGGCTGAGCACGGACCTTTACCGGAGCAGGAGCTGGGACGTCAAAGACGGGCTTAACTTAAATAGTCAGTCAGGCAGCGGCGCTGAGATAGCCGAAGAGAGTGCCATTCTGGCGACGGGTGTTGGTTTGAGCTTTGGCAATTTGCAGGTGGATACACAGATAGACCAGGTGATCTATTTCCACGGCCCGGCTTTTCGTAGCGCGCCGGGGTTTGAAGACAGTGAGCGGAGACCGGTAGCCCAGCTCGAAGCCAGTTACACCTTTTAATTGAGTCCAATAGGCTCGATAGGACCTAGCTTATGAAGAAAATTTTTAGTGCGATGTTTCTTGTCTTAACGCCTTTTCTATTATCGGCTGCGCCGGCTATGGGTGGCGCCGGGGCAAAACAGCCGTTCATGCCGACCTTGTTGTTCTTCGGCTTTCTTTTTATTATTTTTTATGTGTTGTTTATCGCGCCGCAGCGCAAGCAGCAACGTCGGCACGAAGAGGTGCTTAAGGCGCTTAAGCCGGGCGACCGTGTTGTTACCAAAAGTGGTATAAAAGGCATTATCAGTCAGGCTCGGGACGGCGAAGATTTTATCTTGCTCAAGGTGGCCGAGGGAGTCAAGCTAGAAATACTGCGCGGTAGTGTTGATAACAAGCTCGAGACGCCGACTGGGCAATGAATTGCCGACTAGTCTTGACATTCTCAAGATAGATGGTTTAATTAATCTTATGTTTACTAATAAGCGAAATATCAAGTTGGCTATCGTTTTATTGGCGCTAGGATTTATAGTAGTCACCGCCTGGGCTGCTTTCTGTCCTTACTGCGGCCAGGAGTTGGCAGAGGACTTTATGTTTTGTCCGGGGTGCGGCAAGTCTTTGGCGGGCGTGCCCGGCTTACGCCCGGGGGAGCAAACGGATAGGCGTGATACCGGGGCGGTAGAGCGGACGGAGCGGGAGCAGGATGAGAAAGGCAGAAATTGGTATACGCGGAGTAAGTTGCCGGATAAGCGAGAGATCGATGAGTTTCTCGCGAAGCCGAATAGCTTGCTGGTCGATTTTGAGAACGCGGAGCTGATCAATGGGGAGAGTGCTTATAGCCTGTTTCAGTTGGACGCGCTTGATGATATGTATGGTCGTGAGGTGGCCCGGGAGATGGATCACCTCAGCTCGGACGGCAAGAAGTACTGGATTTGTAAGGTCGCTAACGTTATCGTTGAGAGATACGCGCATCGCCAAATGGGCAAATGGCAGATCGTCGCAGGTGAGGCGGATGATGACTACCGGCTGATGACCCGCGAGGGGATCATCCTGGGCATGGAGCTGAACGAAGCGCGTGACCGGATGCGGGATTGTTCCTATAAATTCCATAAAGAAAAGTCAAAGAAGAAACAACGCGTTTTACATTATAAGAAATCACGTCGGTTTAAAACTGACTATTTTATCGAACTGTGGTTTACCCCCGGTGAGAACAAATTGCAGAAGATCCGCTATGGTACGTTAGCTATCAACTGACACCCCCCCATTTTGTCTAAAAAAGCCGAAACATTATTCATTATCGACGGGCATTCTCTCCTGTATAAGAGCTATTACGGGCTGATCAACCGGCCGCTAAGGGACAAGCAGGGGATGAACACCAGCGCGCTCTATGGTTTTGTGCGCACGCTGCTGCGGCTGGAGCGGGAGGAGCAGCCGGATCACTTGATCTGCGCCTTTGATACTCCCAAGCCGACCTTTCGTCACGAGATGTATAAGGAATACAAGGCACATCGGCCGGAAACCCCCGAGGAACTATCCAAACAGATCCCGCGTATTTTTCCCTTGCTCGATATGGGTAAGGTAGCTCATATCAGCAGGGTGGGATATGAATCCGATGATCTGATGGCCAGTATAGTTAAGCAGGGCCGGCAGCGTGGCTGGGACTGTTATCTGGTTACCAGTGACAAAGATCTGATGCAATTGGTGGGCGACGGGGTATGGGTTTATAATTCGCGCAGAGGCGGCGAGGTGTTGATCATGGGGCCGGTCCAGGTAGAAAGGCACCTGGGGGTGCCGCCCCGTCTGGTGCGGGATTTCTTGGCCTTGACCGGTGACAGTTCGGATAACATACCCGGGGTAAAGGGCATCGGGCCTAAAAGCGCCATCGCTTTGCTGCGGCAGTTTGACGGTTTGGACGCGCTGTTGGCCGGGTTGGATGAAATAGCGAAGCCGCGCTGGCGGCAGTTGATCGAGGAACACCGGCAGGAGCTCGAGCTGTCATGCAAGCTGGTCGAACTCAAGAGCGATCTGGAGATTAATCTTGGCTTGTTTGAGGGGAGTTACACCGGACTGGACCGGGCTGCGCTAAATCCGTTGTTCAAGGAAATGGGCTTTGAATCTCTGATTGCAGAGGCTGCTACCAACGCGCCGGCGCAAGAGAGTCCGCGGCCGGGGACTACTGACACGCCACAGGAGAATACCGCCGCGCAAAAAGGCGCAAATCGCGACTACGCTATGATTGCGGGGATCAAGGAACTTGAAGCCTGGCTCCCGGAATTAACTAAAGCGAAGTTATTATCGC
>JAUXIB010000194.1 GCA_030621225.1 candidate division FCPU426 bacterium | reverse complement strand
ACTCATAATTCTGCGCTGCCCCATCGAATTCTTAGCCGCCAAAATGCGCATACCCTCCCCACTCCAATTCAAGCTTCGATCCATCACGACGCAAGAGCTTCACCCCCCGCCCGCCGCCGACAACCTGCCCTAAAACACACAGCCGCAGACGTAACTTCCGCCATAACTTTTTCGCTAAGGCCTGCTCAGTTCCCGCGTCAACGGTAAACATCAAGCCGTAATCCTCTCCGCCGTGCAAAGCAAAACTCAGCGGTTCGCGCCGTAAAACCGCCGCGCCGCGCCTCAACGCGGCACTCACCAACAAACGATCTTCAGCTAGCTCAAAACCAACTGCCGCGGCACGAGCCAACTGGTGCGCCGACGATGACAACCCATCCGAAACATCTATCAACGCGCCCACGCCGCGTTCAGCGGCCAGCATACGCCCCGCCGCCAATTGCGGCAACGGCTTCAGATGCGCCGCCTTGAGCCGGGAATGACCTTTTGCCTTACCACGCAACAGTTCAAGCCCGCAAGCGCTTTCGCCGGGGTTGCCGATCACCGCCAACAGTTGTCCGGCACGGGCCGCATCGCGCCTTCTCAGCTTCCCCGGTTTGACTCTTCCCAGCACCGATACCGCGATCACCGTACCGCTCGCGCTGCGGCACAGGTCACCGCCGACAAGTTGTACGCCATAACGACGCGCGCAACGCTTGAAACCATTCAAGAACTCTCGCAAAAAAACCTCCGCCCGGCCCCGCTTCAAAGCCAGCGACAGCAAAGCGTATCCCGGCACAGCACCCATCGCCGCCAAGTCACTAAGGTTCACCGCCAACGATTTCCAGCCCAGATCGCGAGGCGACGTCCAGCTTTCCTCAAAATGCACTCCCTCTAGCAGCAGGTCAGCGCTCAGCACCTCCAGCGACCCCTTGACCGGGCGCAGCACGGCCGCGTCATCGCCGATACCCAGGCACAGTCCTTTGCCCGGCGGAAAACGGCGGCGGATATCCTCGATCAACTTGAATTCTTCCGGTATTTTTTTCACGCGTTTTACCTCTAATAGCGACCATCATAGCTTATTTTCACGGCTCATTCAATACTCGCAACTAGTCGTTAGTATCTAGTATCTGGTATTTGGTTACCACCCCTGCATGTCCACCGTACACCATATGCTTTTCATAATTCAGAACTCAGAATTCATAATTTAGAACTGACCCCCCCTTACACTACTTGCCGATAAATATTCCTTGACATTGCCAGCAATAATACGTTATTGTAAACTTCACACTTAACACAAGGAGGCATTTAATGGATTTCGGCTCCACTCTGAAGATCCTGCGACTCACCTCTAACATCAGCGTCCGTACTCTAGCCAAAAGAATGAGCGTTTCTCCCGCCTATCTCAGCCAACTGGAGAATGGCAAATCCCCGCCCAACCAAAAGCGCATCGCCCAAATAGAGCGTATGCTCAACCTGCAGCACGGCTACCTGCAACAAATAGCGATGCACTCCGCTGATCCCCGCCTGGATTATCTGGGGCAGGTACCGGAGGCACTTGAATTTCTCGACGCAAGCCGGGCGGCTAAAATAGAAGCGGATGATTTCACTCAGCTCAGCGAGATCTTGCTTAGTGGCGGTTTAGGCTGGCTGCGCAAAACAGCGCGTGTCTGGTTAAACGAAAAAAGAAAATCGCCGACACCGGCGCTTAAGCGGGAAGGAGCAGGGCCTGTACTGCTGCATAATTTTCTCAACGAAAACATGATCTTTCGTTTCACCAAAGCCAAACGAAAATTAGCGTTGCTTTCCCTGTTGGCCAACAAGATCGCCGATAACTCAGCGGAGCTTGACGCCGATGAGGTATACGCCAGGCTGATCGCCAAGGACAACGAGACCAATACCGGCGTAGGCGGCGGCGTAGCGATCCCGCACTGTTTCGCCCAAAACCTGGATAAGACAGTCGTGGCTCTGGCCCTTTTTCCCCGCGGCATTCACTGGGGCTCCGTTGACAACAAACCGGTGTATGCTATTTTCATGCTTGTCGGCCAGGAAAAGCAGAGAGACCTGCATGTGCAACTATTGGCCAGGATAGCCAAGCTTTTCAGCAAGCATCGTTTTGCGGAGAAATTGGTCAAGAACAATCGCCCGGCAGAGGTGATGGCTTTCTTTGAGAAAGCGGCCAGGACGGTTAGTTGATTTCTGGAAACGATAAAAAGCAGGGGCGGGGTTTAAACCCGCCCCAAGACATATCCTCCGTTCACCCTTTCTCACGCAATAACCTCTTCTATCTCGAGCACAAAATCCTCTGCGTCGCCGATAATCCACTCGGCATCGTCGTTAGTTAAAACTTCTACGCCGTACTGCTCGCTGATTCTGCTCCCCCTCGCTCTATCCAGCGCTTCAGCGTATTTCTCTTCCAGTTGCTTGGCCCGCTTGATAAATTTGACGTATTCGCGTTCCACTTTGCCACGCTCGACATAAAATGTCTCGAAAGCCGCCACGGCACAATAGTGGGTATCAGCGCGTATGCCAACGTTTAACAGTGATGCTAACACAGCATGATACATGGCGTAATATCCGCAGATTATCGTCCAATCGAAAAGGTCGTTCTCGTGTACCAGTTTCATCGCTCGCAGGTTTTTGTTCGCCTTGTCCATATGTTTCCTAGCCAATCCGGCGTTTACCGGTATCCTGCGCAACCCGGGTTTGCCTCTTTTAGGATTAAAACATTCATACAAGGCTTTTTCCATATGCTTTGGCATAATTAAGTGCCCCTTTCCGCTATCATGCGCCAGAACAAAAACTCATTATATAATACCACCCTGTCCCGCCACAGTTCATCGTGAAATTCATTCCGGGCCCTTAAGCCTTCTGTGAGTTTGGCAATGGTCGTAACAATCGGCCTGATCTCCAGCAGTGGGCTAACATCTATCTTGGCCTCATTCAATGCCTTGGCGATATTATTGTGCTTCCGGGCGACTACCGCTAAGACGTCTATGTCACTGCCCTTCTCCCATTCTCCCCTGGCTACCGAACCAAAAAGCAGCATGCATTGTATTTCATGGTTGGATAGCTCAACTGCATTACGAGTATACTTCCATAGCAAGCGCGCTATATTCTTATTCTTGTAGTTGAATTCCCTTTTTCTTTCCAATTCCAGGTACTCAAACACCTTAAGCAATCTTTCATTCCAAAGGTCGGGCTTGAAAAACGACATGTTTGAAACATCGCGCCTCTTGAACAGACCATCTTTGACGAACAACTGCAGTGAATCGTCCACGTTGGTTAACGAAACCTTTGACAACCTCATGGCTTCACGCATGTGAATCTCGTCAAAGGGATTGCCAAAAAACACCTCTAATATCTTTCGCCTTTTGTCGGGTATAAACACGCGTATATCTCCTGTTCTATTTTATAGAACGTTTGTCTTATAATATAGGACATGGGCGAAGGCTTGTCAACACCTTTTTGAGTATTTTCTCTCCTCCCACAAGCATCCGCCTTCGCCAGGGGCTACAAAGAGTAGGCAAAAACGGAGGGTAACTGAAAATATCTTAAATATCTAAAGGACACCTAGGCGCTATCGTTTTACGGAGAAACTGGTCAAGAACAATCTGCCTGCGAATGTGATGGCTTTCTTTGAGAAGGCGGCCAGGACGGTTAGTTGATTTTGGGGAGGAAGGCACCTATTTCCTTCTCAAACTGCTCAAATACAGTTTCGCATTGTGAAACCAGCAAAGACATTTTGTTCCACTGTATGTCAAAAGGATATGCCTGGCGAAAAAAGTGACGAAAAGCCAAATAGTCACTCAGCTTGTCTCTGAGTTCTTCAGAAATCACAGGAGGCAACTCCCTCGAAGAACTAGCAGCGTTTTCCAGAAGTTCTCTGTGCCATATTTCACTTCGCGGCTGGCTTTTCCCGAGGTGCTTGGAAATGCGTTTGAATAGGTTCTCTATGCCAGTATAAAAGGAATGCAGAAACGCGGCTAACGCGAGGATATCTTCTTTGCTCGGAGTGCCTGCTATAGCTCGTTCTCTTAAATCTTTGTACTCGTCAATCTGCTTGCGCAGCAAACCCAATTGAATACTGGCTTCTTCTTGCAGCTCATGCGACACGATTCAATTTTCCTTTACTACGGAGATATTCTGTAAAAGGTGTCTTCTCATCGAGATCCACCAGGTCCAAAGAACGCCGAAAAATCGCTGATGCCTGGCTCATGGCGTGAAAGAAATTCTTCGGTGGCACTCCCGAGACGGCTATGTCTATGTCGGAATCCGCAGTCAATTCTCCAGAGGCCGCAGAACCGAAGAGATAGACCTCTCGCGCACCGGCGGCTTTTAAAGTCTCTGCCGCTTTGTCTATTAGCTCCTTCATTTCATCGGTCATAATCGCCTCTTGGCTACAATAAAAACCATACTCTTAAGTTCATTGTAGCACTATTCATTGAATAGCTCAAGAAATCGGCATACATTTGTAAAGCACATTTAGAAATGTCCGGTTTTTGTTAGTAACAGCTGATCTTTTCCTACCACCTCCCCCTTCTAGTGAACTACCACCGACCTTGTCGGTGGCTTCACAGACCCTCTCCCCCGGCGGGAGAGGGAAGGGTGAGGGGGATGAGCTTTTCACCCTCCCCTTTATCCCC
>JAUXIB010000046.1 GCA_030621225.1 candidate division FCPU426 bacterium | reverse complement strand
CCTCACCGGACTCCGCCCCCTGCATCGCCAGAAAATGCCCCACCATCATTTCCCCGCGTGCCACCTCTACCCCCTTAACTTTAACAACATAAATATTGGCCGGTAACTGTAAATTGTCCCGAATACGAACGGGCGGCACGATCAGGCCCAACTCCATAGCGTTGTTCCTACGGATCATAGTGACCCGTTCCAATAGATCCCCCCCCTGCGCCTCGTCCACCAACGGTACCAGACTATAACCCAACTCTAATTCTAACGTATCCACCTGCAACAGAGGAGCCATGTCCTCCGGCGCACGTTTTTCCTCTTCCACCGGGGCGGCCGCTTCCTCCTCTTGCTCGCTACGCTGGGACTGCCGCATCGTAAAATAAGCAGCGACACCGGTGATCACGGCCAAGATCATGAACGGCAGCGTCGGCATCCCGGGCACCAGCCCGAAACCCACCAACATAACCGAGGCAATAGCCAAAGCTCGGGGTTGCGCCAATAACTGCTTCACCAGATCCATGCCCAGATTCGACTCCGAGGCCGCCCTGGTCACGATAATGCCGGTAGCCGTAGCCATAATAATAGAAGGCACCTGAGTCACCAGGCCGTCCCCGATGGTCAACAACGTATAGCGCTGCAAAGTATCCATAAGCGACAGGCCATGCTTCAAAATCCCCACGCCAAAGCCACCCAAGATATCGGCGACCAGAATGATGATCGCCGCGATGGCGTCACCGCGCACAAATTTGCTGGCTCCGTCCATCGCACCATAGAAATCCGCTTCCCGCTCTACTTTACGGCGGCGCTCTCTGGCCTGATCATCCGTAATCAATCCGGAATTCAAGTCAGCGTCTATCGCCATCTGCTTGCCGGGCATCGCGTCCAGGGTAAAACGGGCGGCCACCTCGGCAACGCGCTGCGCGCCCGAAGTTACGACCACAAACTGAATGATAACGATAATGATGAATACAACCAGTCCCACCCAATAGTTCCCTCCCACAACAAAGCCGCCAAAAGCCTCGATCACATGCCCCGCCGCAGCTTCCCCCTCGTGCCCGTACAACAGGATCAATCTAGTGGCCGAAACATTAAGCGCCAATCGAAAAAGCGTCGCTATCAGCAACAGCGAAGGGAAGACGGAAAAATTCACCGGTTCCAGGGTATACATGGACACCAACAGCACCACTAGAGAAAGCGTTATATTCAAAACCAGCATGATATCCAGTACACTCGGGTGCAACGGCAGCACCAGCATGCCAATAATAGCCACCACCCCGACCATGATCAAAACATCACTGTAACGGGCAAAAGTCGCCAATCTGTTTTCAGCCATATCACTCCAATTAATATCTCAATATAGTCACGTGTCCCGGGTCAAGTGTCACGCGTCGCTATAATCTGTTATGACCCACGACGCAAGACGCGCGACTCGCGACAACCGCTCAACATTCTCAATACGCCGGCGCCGTCTCCCCGCTATGCTTTTGATTCAGTCGGTAGACATAAGCCAGCACTTCCGCTACCGAAGAGAAGAGGTCCTCGGGGATAGTGCCGCCTATTTCGGCGCTCCGGTAAAGCGCCCGCGCCAACTCGGGGTTTTCCACTATTGGCACCCCCGCCTCCCGAGCCAACTCTTTAATCCGCTCAGCAAGCAGACGCGCTCCTTTGGCCAGCACCACTGGCGCCGGGTCTACATCGCGCTTGTATCGCAGCGCGATCGCATAATGCACCGGGTTAGTCACCACAACGTCGGCTTCCGGTATTTCTAACATCATCCGCTTGCGAGAGTATTCCAACTGCAACCGCCGGATGTGCCCCTTGATCAAAGGATCACCCTCCATCTGCTTGTACTCGTCCCGCACCTCCTGTTTAGTCATCTTTATGCTGTCCTCGTATTCCCATCGCTGGTAAAGAAAATCCAGCGCCGCCATTACCACCATCACCAGAACAACACGTAACATGATCAGATAGGAAATACCGGCGATATAACTAATTATCTCCCACACCGAAAGTCCCATCAACGGGATCAGTTCCTCTATCCTGCCGCGCAAGGTAAGGTAACTAACCATACCGATGATCACCAGCTTCATAATAGACTTTAAAAGCTCCACCAATGAACGCCGCGAAAATAACCGTTTGAACCCGCTAGTCGGATTGAGGTTAGAGACTTTAGGCGTAATAGGCGCAACAGTGAAAAGAAATCCAACCTGGATGAAATTGGCCGCCAGTCCTACGATCAAAGCAGTAAGCGCTATCGGACCTACCACCCGCGCAACATCCATTATCACGCCGAGCGAAAAAACGTTAATATCATCCAACAGCGGAGGTGCTACGGCAAGAGAGGCAAACCTCCCGGCCACCGCCTCGTGCAGCGCCTGATAGATGGACCCTGCTGCCAATCGCAGCAGCAGCACTAGCCCCAGCAGGATCAGGGTAGAATTAAACTCTGTGCTCCGGGCTATCGTTCCCTTTTTGCGCGCTTCCTCGCGTCTGCGCGGCGTTGCTTTTTCTGTCTTTCCTGGTTCGGCCATTTTATTCGTAGCTCGTAGCTCGCAGCTCGGGACTCGTCAAACAGCACGATCCCCGAACGCCGACCCGAGCCCCATTCATATTTACTCGCAGTTCGTCAATCGTCTATCATCGCCTTACACCAGCGACTAGCGACCAGCAACTAGCGACAAAGTCAAGCCAATGCCCTCATTAGAATGTATACATCCCGCCAGGTGTTAGTCAACATGCCGCTAAAAATGTAGGCGAAATACCGCATGCATAACCCTACGATCATCAACCCCACAGCTATCGTCAACGGCAAGCCGACGATGAATACGTTTATCTGCGGCACCGCGCGAGCCACCAACCCCATGGATAAATTAGTCAAGAAAAGGACTGCGATCGCCGGCGCGCCGATCTTGACCGCGACGGCAAAGACATCTCCGAACATGCCGCTCAACTTTAAGAACGCCCCCTCGGACAGGTTCAAGCCCCCCAAGGGCACCAGGGTCATGCTATCACCCAGGGCGCGCAAAATATGGTGATGCCCGTTTAGCGCCAGAAAGAACAGCGTCGCCACCAGAAACTTATACTGACCGATAACCGACACCTGGCTGGAAGTAACCGGGTCAATGACATTTACCACACCAAAACCCATCTGCATATCTATTATCTGGCCGGCCAACTGGATAGCCACAAAAAGGAGATAGACAGCGTAACCAATAAACAATCCCACCAGCAACTCCTGACCAACAGCCAAGGCCATCCCCAAGGGTCCCTTTATATCGACCGCATAGCCGATGGGCAGCGTCGGAACCAGCAACAGAGCTATCATGGCGGAAAGCCCGATCTTTACCATGGTCGGCACGTTAAGACTGCCAAAAATCGGCGCGACCAGAAACAGCCCACCCACCCTGGTCAGCACCAGCAGGAAAACGACCAACCGTTCTTGAGCTATATTAAGGATATCTATCATATTCTCACCTAACGATCGCCGGGATATTCATAAACACCCAGCTGGTAAACTCCATCAATGTAGCCAACATCCAGCGGCCAAAAACAACAATAGCGATCATAATCGCCACGATCTTAGGCACAAAAGTAAGCGTCATCTCCTGTATCTGGGTCACCGCCTGCAAAATACTGATCACTACCCCGACCAGCAGGCCAAAACCCAGCATCGGCGCAGACACCAACAGGGTAATCATCAGCGCCCAAGAACCGACGTAACTGACGTAATCTATCGTCATGAGACTGTCCTAAAAATCCTTCCATACTATTCAGTTAAAGCTCAACGCTAACGAACGCATCGTGAGGTTCCAGCCGTCGACCATCACGAACAACAATATCTTAAACGGCAACGATATCATGATCGGCGGCAACATTAGCATACCCATCGACATCAAGGTGCTGGCCACTACCATATCTATGATCAAAAAAGGTAAATACATAAAGAAACCGATAATGAAGGCCTTTTTCAACTCCGAGGTGATGAAGGCGGGGATAAGCACCAGCGTACCGATGTCCGCACGGTTACGCGGCCGTTCACTCTTAGAAAGAAAAACAAAAAGCGCCAATTCTTTCTCGCCCGTCTGTCTAAACATGAACTCGCGCACCGGTTTGACCGCTTTCTCAAGAGCGAGACCGGTACTGATCTCGCCGTCCAGATAAGGCCGCGCGGCATCCTGATATATCGCTTCTCCCACCGGACGCATCAGAAACGCGGTAAGAAACAAAGCCAGGCCGACCAGTATCTGGTTAGACGGTATTTGTTGGCTGCCCAATGCCTGGCGCAGGAAAGCGAGCACGATGACGATGCGCGTAAAACAAGTCATCAACATCAGGATCGCCGGAGCCAGAGACAAAACGGTAAGGACAAAAAGCACCTGGAATACCAGGGCGACATCGCCGGGCCCTTTGGCCTCGCCGATCTTCACCTCCAGACTAGGCAGCGGTATCGGTGCGGCATAGAGCACCGCGCCGGCAAAGATACCCACTATCATCGCCAGGATGATTTTTTTCATAGCCTTAACCCTGTTTTGCATAGCATGTTGCGTATAGCGCACAACGCTCCCGGTAAAAAGGCCAACGCTATACGAGATCAACGCTTCGTATTACCCTTAAGACCGTCCTTCAACTTCTGCACCGCCTTTTTACTGCGCTCCAGGTCCTCGTTCCTTTTGACGCGAGAAAAAGCGTTTTTCAGTTGCTCGCCAAAGTGGCGCACGGTCTCAGCTTCCGGCCCCGCCTGCCGCAGCCCGGAAATTATTCCCTCGTCCTCGATCTTATCCAGTAATACCACTGACCCTTCGGCCAAACCCAGCACCAGCACACTCTTGCCTAGCTCCAGCAACTGCACGGAATGACGTTGGTCAAAATGGAAAACGCCCAACGAGCGCATCGGCCCCATGCTACCGCCACTGCCACCCCCGCCCCTGCCAACCGCGCGGCGCAACAAGTGCGCCACAACCACGATCATCGCTACGATCACGGCCAAAGCCAGAATAAGCTCACCCAGCTTCCACCACCAGTTAGGTGGTTGAGGGATACCGCCGGGTTCGGCAACCCGGTCAAGCTCGGCTTCAAAGCCAGGCGGCAAACGATCCGCTGCCTCTCCCGCTGCGTCACTTCCCCCAGGGGCAGCAACCGCCACGGGCAGCACCAGCAGGCCACAAACTAAGAGGCAGGATATTAGCGTTAATTTTCTACTCATCGCGCGTCAGCCTTTCTTGGTCGTGCCCTGCAGCACGCCATATCGCTGTTCTTTACTCATAACCTCAGTAACCCGCGCGGCAAAGCTCTCATTGACGGTCACAACTTCGCCACGAGCAAAAAGCGTATTATTGACGTAAATGTCCACGAGGTCTCTGGCCGATTTATTCAAGGCAATAACAGAACCGGGAGCGAAGTTAAGCACCTCCCGGATCGGCTTCCGCACTCGGCCCAGCTCTACCGTAACTTGCACGTTAACGTCACTGACTAATTCTTCCTTTATTTCGGACATCGTTCCTCCCTTATTCTGGGGGCGCTTTCTCCCCAAGCTTCCGCCGGAAAATTTTTATTTCTCAACGCTCTGCAAACCGCCATAGCGCTGTTCCTTGCTCATTATCTCGATAATGCGCACAGCAAAGTTTTCATCAATGGTCACCACCTCGCCCCGGGCAAAAAGCATACCGTTCACGCAAACGTCAACCGGCTCCCCTTCCAACTTATCCAGCTCTATGATAGAACCGGGAGAGAAATTGAGCACCTCGCGCACGTAATTGTTGGTGCGACCCAACTCCACGGTAATCTCTACGTCAACATCACCCAATAGCTCTAACCCGGCCTGCATATCAAGCACTTGTCCGGGCTCCGACTCGGAAAGTTCTACCGGTTTCACCTCTGCTTGGCCCGCTTCGTCTGCTTTCAGCGAACCCACGCCGGGCTGAAAATCCCCCGCCGCCGCAGGAGCCACCGCTTCCTGAACCGACTGAGCCGTAACGGTGGAGATCGCCGCCGCCAAAGAAGCCGCTAAATACAACTGCACGGGAAACTGCGATCCCTTGATGGTGATATTAGACACACCCAGGTTCGCTTCCTCACCCAGCCCCGCCAGAGTACCTGCAAAACTGCCGGCCGCCACTCGCTCCGGCTCTCCGGCACTTACCTGGGTGCCCGCCACCGCGGCGTTCAAACCGCCAGCCAATGCTTCGGCCGTCAACTTCCCTAGCTCAGCCAAAGCGGATACGTGCAAATCGCTGAGGGCCTCCGGGCTGGCTTGCTCCCCGGCCAGGGCGCTGGCCACCCCTTTGGCCGACGCTTCCGGCAACCAAAGCAGCATCGCACCACTAAGAGCCCCGGAAGCCGCCAGAGAAATAACCACCCCCTCCTCCGTGGCGGCCGCGCCAAGCTCGGCCACCGTGCCGCCCTTCAAATCGCTCAGCTCCGCGGCGACTTGCTCGTTGATCAATTCACCCAACGACTTTGCCATGCCGGCAGTCGCCTGTGCCAATATCTCTCTTAGATCGGCCATAGTTATTTCTCCTTGGTTTTATGTACTATTTCTTGTTCTGCTGATCTTCCAGTCCTACCACATCCACTATCTTGACCACCTTGCGCTGACCCATTAACCCCGGCCGCGCGTTAAATTTTTGTGTGCTGCCCACAACCAGCGAAAGCGGTTTTTCCGTCTTACTATCCAGTCGGATCACCGTATCTTTCTCCATAGCCATGAAGTCCTTGATGGTAACAGTGCTACTACCGACCATCGCCTTGATCGCCACCCGCATATCATTTACCACCTCGGACATCTGAGCCACGGTCTCCTCCGTAGAGGCTTTCTTGCCTACGGTATACCATTCGGAAGTAGAAAGTTTTTCCATCAGCGGTTCAATCACCGGATAAGGCAGGCAAAAGGACATCTCGCCCGGCACTTCGTTAACGGTAATATCGAAATCGACCACACCGCAACTCTCGTTAGGGGCAACCACCTGGACAAAACCAGGATTCGTCTCAAAGCTCTCAAACTTGGGGCGAAAGTCACCGATTTTCTCCCAGGCCTCCTGATAATTATCCAGGGCGCGCGAGATGATCTTTTCTACGACCGTCTGCTCTATCTCAGTGAGTTCCTTACCCTCTTCCGGGGCCTGCCCCGGCCCACCCAATATACGATCAATAAGCAGTACGATCAGCTTAGAAGAGGTATACATCAATATTGACCCCGTAAGCGGCTCCATACTGAAGGAAAAAATGGCCGCCGGATTCGGCAACTCCTTGATATATTCGCCGTAGTTTATCTGCCGTACCCTTTTCACGTGGATCTCGGCATTTACCCGCAGGTAAGTCGCCATAGTGGTCTGAAAAAAACGAGCGTAAGTCTCGTGGATCAT
This sequence comes from candidate division FCPU426 bacterium, assembly GCA_030621225.1. Classification (GTDB taxonomy): domain Bacteria; phylum Oederibacteriota; class JAUXIB01; order JAUXIB01; family JAUXIB01; genus JAUXIB01. The sequence goes on along the minus strand of JAUXIB010000046.1, from coordinate 7,198 downwards.
GCGCAAGGTGTTGATATGCTCTTTGGCAAACTTGCTGGGATTACCAAAGTCATACTTCTTGACGCGCCGCTCGCCCGGTGCCACATCTTCTGCCGCTGCCTCGCCCCCTTCAGCGGCCACATCCTGGACAGCCGCCTCTGGATTCTCGTTGCCGTCACTGCCGGCCGCCTTTTCTTCGCCCAGATCGGAAAGTAACGCCTGCATTTCGCTGTCAGTCAAGTTCTCATCCATTTTTCCTCTTCACCTCCTCCTCGTTTCTTTAATCCCCGAATCGATTATCCAATCGCTGCAATTCAGCTACCAGCGGAGATCATTGTATGGCAAAATCAGTGAAAAAGAGCTGTACGATAGCGCCTTCCCTAAGCACGTTATTCATCATATCCATCAGCTCTTCTTTCAAGCGCGCCTTACCCTGCGAATCGTTGACCTCTTCAGATTGCCTGTCAGCAAGAATGTTGATCACCATATCCTTGAACTGGGCCTTACGATCTTTGATTTCCCTCTCCAGTTCCAGATTTTCACGAGGATAGGCGATAGTAATAGCCACTTTGATATAGCGGCTTTCCGGATCGGCCAGGTTGACGATGAACTCACCCAGCTCAAAATGCTTCGCCGGCTCCGGCTTGATCAACGTTACCTCCGGCGCCTCCGTAGTCTTCTGACTCATCAGTAGCATCACCGAAGCTACCGCCACAAACGTTAAGATCAAGATGATAGCCACCGCTAAAAGGATGACCATATTCAGAAGCTTCCTTACATCACGTTCTCCCTTTTCCGCCATTTCTAACCTCCTCTTTAGTTGAGACTATTCGCTTTTAACGATTATTATATCTACCCGTCTGTTGAGCTTACGCCTGGTTTCGTCATCATTAGGGGCCAGCGGACGATGCGCGCCGTAACCGGCGGCAGAAGCCCTGTCCGGCGAGATCTTTTCTTGTTCCACCAAATAACGCAGAACACTCACCGCCCGGGACGTGGAAAGCTCCCAATTAGACCCGTAACGTCCGGAGCGAATCGGCAAGTCGCAGGTATGTCCCTCGACCACCACCTGATTGTCCGTCTGCTTGAGTACACTAGCTATCTCATGCAGGATACCCCGCACGGCAGGCAACAACTCCGACTCACCCACGCGGAAGAGCACTTTATCCGTCAACAAATGAATCACCAAACCACGTTCGCTTTTTCCCATGGTCACTTTATTTGAGAGGCCCTTCTCGGCGATTTTCTCATCCAGATGCTGCTTTATCGCCTCCAGTTGCTGATCGCCCTGCCCGGCCAGGAAGGTATAGCGCACCTGGGCGGTACCACCGGCGCCGCTCATTAACTGGTCGCCGCCGGTCAGCACACCGAAACGCTTGACCATCTCCATATGCACCTTTTTGGCCTTGGCGGTATCAGTCGCGACAGACGCGTACATGACAATGAAGTAAGCCAGCAACAAAGTGATCATATCGGCGTAGGTCAGCAGCCAGCGCATGCCACCGCTGCCTTCCACTTCTATTTCTTCAGCTTTCTTCTCGCGTTTGCCCATTAAGCCCCTCCTTCCTCTTCGGTTGCGACAGCGATCTTGGCTTTCGGCGGCATAAAGGCTTTCAGCTTCTCCTCAACGATACGCGGGTTATCGCCGGCGGAGATGGAGAGTATGCCCTCCAGCATCACCTCGCGCAACAACACCTCCGCCTTGCTATTCGCCGCCAGCTTTAGTGATATTGGCAGAAAGACGATGTTGGCAAAGGATATCCCATAAAACGTAGCGATGAAAGCCAGAGAGATAGCTCCCGCAAGCTGCGAGGGATCATCCACGGAACCCAGCGCGTGTACCAGCCCCATCACCGTACCAATGATACCGAAGGTAGGACAATAACCACCCATCGCGCCGTAGAATCCCGCGCCCACAGCGTGACGCGCCTCGAGGAACGAGATATCCGTCTCAAGGATGTTACGCACCAACTCGATGTCGGTGCCGTCAACCACTAACTGCAGCCCCTTCTTCAGAAAATCGTTCTCTACAGCGTCGGTCTCCTCTTCCAAACCGAGCAAACCCTCGCGGCGCGCCTTGGTAGCGAAGCCGACCATGGTCTCGATCATCGACTCCGCGGAAAGGTCCTCGGTGGTGAAAGCCTTCTTGGCGACATTAACAGAGTCCTTGGTCACTTCTATGGGGAAGCTGGCCATGGTAGCTCCGAAAGTTCCCACGACCACGATCATAAAGGCCGTGAGCTGAAAAAATGTCTGTACGTGGGTTCCTTCAAGGATCGCCGCCACGATCAAAAAGCCCCAGGCTCCTACGATGCCAAAAATAGTTGCGAAATCCATTATTTTCCTCCTTGTAATTTAATAATTATTTATCGTCTCAGCGCAGCAACCGGCCACGGCCGCCGCAAATCATCAATTCAGCTTATGTTGTTTACGGTATTCCATACCGTTGCCGATCTCATCCAAAAACTTGCTCTCAAATTGTTCGACGGAATAGAGGTGCTCATCGTATCGCTGCTGACGCAGATTCTCCAGCACTTGCTTTTCTCTCGCTGAGCCAACCAAGTCGTCCCGCTTGCCCTCCATTTTGCCCAGCAATTCCTCGATGCGGTCGATCTGGCCGTCGATGTCCTCGCCCAGCCCGGCGATAAACTCTTGATAAAGCAACACCTCGCGCAAGTCCACCTTCCCTTCCACCTTACCGCACAGCTCTTTAAGGTGATCGCGCTGCTTACCCTCTAGTTTAAGCAGCTTACGGCGTTCTTCTTCCAACCGCCGCTGCAACTCGGCCAGCTCCCGCTTGAGGATATCCTCACGCAGGCGCTTATACATCAGTACTTTTTCTAAGTTGAACTTAAATTTCTTCATAATTCACCTATTGTTGCTCGTTGCTAGTTGCTCGCATTGACGCACAAGCGACCCTCCTTCGCTAAAGCTACGGAGGGCAAGCTAGCGACTCCTGTCCGCCGTAGTCTTGGCGAAGGCGGAAGCGACTGCTTGAGCGCTACCCGCACCGTCGCCGCCCCCCGCCCCATTCGCGCCTACCGCCTGGCTCGCAAATAAACCACCCAACTGAGCCAAAGTCTCCTCAAATCCCACGCTCTCCGCCATATCCTGGCAGAGGAAGGCGTTGATACCCTCAATATGTTTCACCGCTTCATCAATGCCCGGATTACTACCGGCGACATAAGCACCAATATTAATCAGATCCTCCGCGGCAGAATAATCAGCCAGCATGCGCCGCAGACGCCGCGCGTTCGACTGGTGTTCCGACGAGGCAACGTCTATCATCAGCCTACTAACGCTGGCCGAGACATCCACCGCCGGGAAATGCCCCCGCTCAGCGAGCTGACGCGCCAGCACAATGTGGCCATCCAAGATTGCCCGCACCGCGTCAGCGATAGGCTCGTTCATATCGTCAGCTTCCACCAAGATAGTATAAAACCCGGTAATACTGCCGCGGTGATCAGTAGTGCCGGAACGTTCCAGCAAACGAGGCAGCATGGAAAAAACAGAGGGCGGATAACCCTTGGTTGCCGGCGGTTCGCCGATCGCCAGACCGATCTCCCGCTGAGCCATGGCCAGGCGGGTGACCGAGTCCATCATCAGCACCACTTTCTTGCCCTGATCCCGGAAATATTCGGCAATAGCCGTCGCGGTGAAAGCTCCCTTCAAACGTACCATCGGCGGGGCATCCGAAGTGGCTACCACTACCACCGAACGACTCAGCCCCTCCGGCCCCAAATCACGTTCTATGAAATCGCGCACTTCGCGGCCGCGCTCCCCAACCAGACCAATGACATTCACCTCCGCCGAACTATAGCGGGCAATCATCCCCAACAACGTGCTCTTGCCCACCCCGCTGCCGGAAAAGATGCCGATGCGCTGTCCCGCTCCCAGGGTAAGCGTGGCGTCTACCGCACGTATACCGGTCGGCAAAACCTCACTGATACGCTGCCGCTGCATAGCGCCCGGCGCATCGCCCTCGGTAAAGATATCGGTCTCGCCAACGATCGCACCCTTACCATCCAATGGCCGGCCAGTGGCGTCTATTACACGTCCCAAAAGATCGTTCCCTGCTCTCAGCCGAAAACCACTCCCCGTAGCTACTACCTGATCGCCGGGAGCAATGCCGCGCGCCTCACCAATAGGCATCAGGATAACTTTATCATCACGGAAACCAACCACCTCGGCGGAAACGTCCTGTCCGTTGCTCATCTCTATGCGACACACCTCACCCACCGCGGTCGCCGGGCCGCATGATTCTATGGTCAAGCCGACTACCTTTTCCACGCGCCCGGAGATCTTGATCGGTCTTGCCCGCCTCAGTTTGTCTTTAAGCAATTCCAGAGAATCCATCATCATTCTTCCTTTTTATCCGTTTCACCGCCCGGCCGGGGCGTATGACTCTCTTCCAAATCCTTTAAAAAGTCCTCTTCTTTTTCTTGTTCCACCGGCCCCGAAGTCACCGATGCGGCCTCCGTTTGGGTCTGTTCCGTTACCGGGGCAACTCCCTCTGCCAAAATTTCCGTGGGGCCCGAAACTGCCGCCGAATCCGAGGGAGCAACCACATCAGCAAGCTCACCCTCGCCCTGCGCGGGCAGTTCCAGTTCCCCAGCAATCTCTTTCATTTTGCTCGCCAAGCGGGCGTCCACCAAACCAGAACCCGTCTCGATCAGGCAACCGCCGCGTCCTACATTCTCGTCTTCTACCATCTGCAGACTGAATACGCCGTCCAACACCGCCATGAAATCATGGCGGTGACGCCGCGCTTCCTGGATATCTTGTGGGTTAAGATGAACGATCAACTTACTGGTATCTTTCACTTTCGCCAAAGCCTCACGCACAACGTTTGCCACCACCTCATGATTGGTCGCCAACTCAGCGGCTACCACCTGCCGCACGATATCCATTACCACTTCACTCACCTTCTCCGCCCGATTGTCAATCGCCGCGTCAGCGCGCTGCGCAAGCTCGGCCGTCACCCGCTGGTAACTATCTTTCAGTTCGCTTAATTCCTTAAGACCCTGTTCCAGACCTTTCGCCGTCCCCTCATCCAGCCCCTTCTGGTAACCTTCAGCATGACCTTTTTCCTGTCCCTCTTTCTCCCCCTGCGCCCGGGCCGCCGATTCCACTTCCGCCGTTTTTTTCTCCGCGGCAAGGCGCATTTCCTCGGTCATCCGCTCCGCGGCCATTCGGGCCTCCCGCAAAACAGCCGCCGTCTCTTCCTGCTGGCGGGAGGCCTGCTCCAATTGCTCGCGCGCCTCGGCCAGCATACTGTCGGCCTCTTCCTTGACCAGCTCGGCCGGAACGATATCCGGAGCACCCTCCTGCCCCGCCGATCTTTCCTCGGCCGCTTCCCGGGCCAAACGCTCTTCCTCCGCCAGACAAATAGCCAGCCTGATCTTCTCCAGACGTTGGCGTTTGAGCTCGATCCTTGCTTGTTCCTTGGCCGACTCCTGTTCCTGGTAACGCCGCCGCAATGTCTCGTCCCAAACAGCATTATCCAGCAGAAGCTTCTCCTGGCTCATAACGTAATCATCGTTATCATATATATTCTTGACCTCAGACAAAGACTTCCTCCTCGCCGCCCCGGGCCACTACGATCTCGCCCATTTCCTCTAACTGACGGATGACGTTCACGATCTTTTGCTGGGCTTCTTCGGTATGCTTTAGTCGCACCGGACCCATAAATTCCATTTCCTCCCCAATCGTCTGGCTGGCACGTTTGGACATATTCTTCAAGACGTGATCCTTGACCTCATCGGACGCGCCTTTCAAAGCCAGCGCCAGATCCTTGGTATCTACATCGGATAACACCTTCTGCACAGTACGATTATCAAGCTGCATAACATCATCAAAGACGAACATCAACCGCTTCACCTCCTCGGCCAAGTCCGGATCACTCTCTTCAAGCTTTTCAATGATCGCTTTCTCCGTGCTGCGATCAGCGCGATTTAGCACTTCCGCCAGGGAACGCACCCCGCCAGCGGCTGTAAACTCCTGGGTAAAGACCGCCGAAATCTTCCGTTCCAAAACCCGCTCCACTTCCATTACCACATCAGGCGTCGCACGATCCATGGAAGCGATACGCTTGGACACCTCGATCTGTGCTTCCGGCGGCAGCGCGGAAAGAACCACAGCAGCACTATCAGGGGCAAGATGGGCGAGGACCAGCGCAATGGTCTGCGGATGTTCGTTAGAGATAAAGTTGATCAATTGTTGCGGATCAGTGCGCTTGATAAACTCAAAGGGAGTCGTCTGCAATGAACCCTGCAAGCGGTTGATTATCTCCATAGCCTTGTTGGTGCCCATCGCTTTTTCCAGCACCTCGTGCGCGTATTCCACGCCTCCCTGGGCCATGTAATCCTGAGCCATAGTCAGGTTATAGCACTCCTCCATTAGACCGTCCCGCTCCTCGGAACTGATCTTACGCATATTAGCCACTTCCAAAGTCAACCGCTCCACCTGGTCTTCCTTGAGGTGCTCATAAACCTTAGAAGAGAGTTCCGGTCCCAAGGAGATAACCAGGGCCGCCGCTCGCTGTTCCGTTGTCAGAGACTTCCTTTGCGCCTGTTTAGCCATTATCTTCCTCCAGCTGTTTCACGCGAAGTCAGAGGTCTGAAGTCAGACGCAGAAAACAACGCTGCTGACCTCCGGCTTTTGACTTCCGCCTTATCGCATTCAACTTTTTGCATTCTACTTCTCCTCGCTAAGCCAGGCTTTAATGATCTTCGCCAGCTGTTCCGGCTTATCCGCAGCGATCTTTTTCAACTCCTCGCGAATATGCCGCGTCTTCATCTGTTCGCTTCCCCGCCTCACCTCCGGCGTCAGCCCGGACACCAGCGCCGAGGAATCGGTTTTTTTATCTCTTTTTATCATAGCCATCCTCTTCGGCGGCCGCCGTACCTCAGCCAACAGACGCCAGCCACAGGATAAATCGCCGCCTTAAGCAAAGGACTACTCCTCCGCCAACCAGCGCTTGACTATGTTGGCGATGTTCTGCGGCTGCTGACCGGCGATTCGCTCCACCTCTTCCCTGATGCGCCGTTTGCGCTCCAACTCCTTGCGCGCCTTGATCGCTTCCAGTTCCTCAGCAGTGGTCTCCTCGGTGATTATCGGCTCAGGCTCCGGTTCCGGCTCGGGTTCCGGCTCAGGCTCCGGTTCCGGTTCCGGTTCGGGTTCTGGTTCCGGTTCAGGCTCAGGCTCGGGCTCCGGTTCG
>JAUXIB010000122.1 GCA_030621225.1 candidate division FCPU426 bacterium | reverse complement strand
GACCCTACTTCGCTGAAGCTATGTAGGGCAGGCAGTGGTCGGTGGATGGTGGTCAGTGAATAACTCGTGGATACTGACCCCTGACCCCTGATCGCTGACCACATGTAGGGGGAACGGCGCTTGCGAGAGACAAATGAACCTTACCAACAAAGAAAAACAATTGATCCGCTTGCTGCAGACAGGTCTGCCGTTGTCGGCGCGGCCTTTCCGTGATTTAGGTCGTAAATGTGGTATGAGCGAAAGCGGGGTGATCGGCCGCGTTAAGGAATTGGTATCTCGTGGTTTGATCAGACGTCTTGGCGGCGTCTTTGACAGCAAGAGCCTGGGTTACGCGACTACCTTGATCGGTTTTAGGGTGCGTAGCGCCAGGTTGGCGATGGTGGCGGCAGCGGTTGCCGAGCGGTCTGAAGTGACACATTGTTACCGGCGTGATGATCGATATAATTTGTGGTTTACCTTGCATTCGCCCAGCCGCCGGGGATTGCTCGCTTTATTTCGGCAGTTGGCGGCGTTACGCGGGGTGGAGGGGGCTATGGAGTTGCCGGCGAAGGAAGTGTTTAAGGTGGATGTGAACCTTAGGGTGTGAAGGCGGTGGACCCTACTTCGCTGAAGCTATGTAGGGCAGGCAGTGGTCGGTGGATAGTGGTCAGTAGTCAGCGAGCTACTAGCTACGAGCTACGAAATGAAGCTTACTCACAAAGAAAAAAAACTAATCTGCTTACTCCACGACCTACCCGTTGTCGAACGGCCTTTTCAGGCCTTGGCTGAGCGGTTGGGGGAGAGTGAGCGTTGGGTGTTGGATAGATTAAAATGTTGGAAAAAATCCGGGCGGTTGCGCAAGCTGTCGGGTATTGGACGACACCGCCGCATGGGTTACCTGGCAAATGCCATGCTTTGTTGGCAGGCGCTGCCGCGGCAGGCGCGAAAACTCGGGGCCGGGTTTTCGGCGTTGTCTGAGGTGAGTCATTGTTATCAACGAAAGACAAACGCCCTTTGGCCTTACAGCATTTATACTATGGTGCACGCCAAGACAAAGGGTGAATTGGCGCGGATAATAGAAAAAATGGTTGCTTTAGCCGGGGGGGTTCCTTATCGGGTGCTTGTTTCCCGGCGGGAATATAAGAAGGCTAGTCCGGTTTACTTCGGAGAGTTGAAGGTTTAGAAGGTTATAAAGTTTAGAAGGTCGAACCCTTCGACTCATTTCATTCGCTCCCGCCTTCGTCAAGGGCTACGGCGGACATGCAGGGCCGGCTGTCAAATGTCGAACGCCAAACGACTAGCTAGGTCGGTGGCTTGCGGAGAGAAAATCTCTTGAAATAGTGGTCCGGTTATATTAGTATCAAGTTGGTGAATAAACTAAATAAAGAGGGAGAACAAAGATGACCGAGGGGCGTATAAATGTGGAACGGCGTAAAGATCCCCGCTTTTCTATTGCTTTGAAGGTCGAGTATCAGGTGGTGGGAAGCGCCGGCAAACGGGTCTCTAAGACGGGGGATATCTCAGCGGGCGGTGTTTGCGTTTACTCGAAGGCAGCCGCGGAAGTAGGCGATCAGTTGACTTTGAATATCGACCTGGGCGAGGGAAGGGCTGTGGAAGCCGAAGCGGTAGTTATGTGGGTGAAACACCGGCAGGATGCCGGCGAGCAGGTGGATGACGAATACATCCTTGGCCTGAAGTTTTCCAAGATCAGAAGTGAGGATTCCGGTTTCGTCGCGCAGTTCGTCCAGAAGTGTTTGATGGGTAAATAACAACTATAACTGCATTTACCACGACGACACGACGTTAACGGCTCCTTTTTGGATAACGGCTAAAGGCATAGCCACAGAGAACACAGAGTAACAACTTAAAAAAATCTTTTTGGATAACCCTTCGACAGGCTTCCGCCGTCGCCCCCGCGGGAATGACAGGCAGCGTTAGCCCGGGAATTCTTGTTGATGTTATCCAGAGAGATTTGTGGGTGGGAATCACCCCTCTCTTCGTCGCTTCGCTCCTGGTCTCCGATGCCTTCCTTTTCCGCATTCGGTGGAGGGAAGACATGGGGTCGCCTTTGGCGACCGGAGCCCCTTAAGGGGGGAGAAATATGGCTGTGATTATTATTGGTCGTTTTCTCTGTGTCCTCTGTGACCTCTGTGGCAAAAAAGACGTTAGCCGTTACGATGTGCGTTGGTGTTTTTAAAAAAAGAACGTCGTGTCGTCGTGGTGAAAAAGCTTTGGCCATATTTTATTTAATATTGGAGTGCCCGTAGGGCCAGCCATAATAGGTTTTACCGCTTACCTCATTATTTCTTGTTTCTTAGAAAAGCCAACCACTCCTTTAGCTTTTTTTCATACCCTGAATCTTTCGGCTGATAAAACTTTCCCGCCTCAATCCCGTAGAACTGTTTTACATACCCCTTCGGGTAGTCATGCGAATATTTGTATCCTTCGCCGCGGCCTAGTTTTTTGCCGCCGGGATAACTGGCGTCCTTTAGATGTGTCGGTACCGGGCGCAATGGTTTCTCGCGCACTTCTTTGGTCGCTTGCCAGATGCCTACGGCGGCGGCGTTGCTCTTGGGAGCGCTGGCGATGTAGGTGGTGGCTTGTGCCAGGGTGAGTTGTGCTTCCGGCATGCCGATATATTCCACTGCTTGCATGGCGGCGGTGGCTAGCTGTAGCGCGCGCGGGTCAGCGTTGCCGACGTCTTCCGAAGCACAGATGGCAATACGCCTGGCGATAAAGCGGGGGTCGTCTCCTGCTGTCAGCATCAGGGCCAGCCAGTATAGCGCCGAGTCCGGATCGGAGCCGCGCATTGACTTGATAAAGGCGGATATGACGTCGTAATGTTCGTCACCGGTGCCGTCATAGAGAATGTGTTTTCCCTGGCAACATGCCGTTATTACCTGCATCGTCAATTGGGTCTTCTCGGATTTATCTTGCGGGGCGATATTGACGGCAATCTCCAGAAGATTGAGCAAGCGCCGGGCGTCCCCCTCGGCGGCCTGGAGCAGGAAATCTCTGGCATCGTGGTCAAGCTTTATGGCCCGGGCACCTAAGCCATGTTGTTTGTCTTTCAGCGTGTGTTGAAGAATCGCCTTCAGGTGTTCGTTGCTAAGAGCTTGAAATTCGAAGATACTGCTGCGGGAAAGCAGGGGATTGTTAAGATAGAAATAGGGGTTTTGCGTGGTGGCCCCGATCAGGGTAATTATTCCCTCTTCTACTTCTGGCAGCAGGGCGTCTTGTTGAGCTTTGTTATACCTGTGTATTTCATCGATGAAAAGCGTGGTGCGTTCGCCTGATTCCAAGAGTGACCGCGCTCGGGCGACTACTTTACGCAGATCGGGCACCCCGGAGGTTACTGCGTTTAGGCGCTCAAAGGAACTTTTTGTCAGTTTGGCGATAATCATTGCCAGGGCGGTTTTACCGCTGCCCGGTGGGCCGTAGAGGATCAACGAGCTGATACGGTCGGTATCGATCATCGTGCGGAGCACCTTTCCCTTGGCTAGCAGGTGTTCCTGCCCGACGAATTCAGACAGGTCCTGTGGCGCCATGCGCTTGGCGAGCGGCTGGTTTACTGCGTTATTCATATGCTAGATTTTACTATAAATCAACGTCATTTTCACCACAAAGTCACAGAGAACACAAAGGAAAGACTTTTTCACCACGACGACACGACGTTAACGGCTTTATCCACAAGCTTCTTTTTTTACTCCGGAAGTAGGAACTCGTGGCTCGTATCTCGGGGCTCGTAGGGGCGGACCTCTGCGTCCGCCCACATCTCACCCCAGAGGTGTAATACAGGGTGGCACATAATCTCACCTCTGGGGTGGGGCGAAAAACCGGCGTGGTAGGCGTGACTCGGGACTTGATGTTAGTTTCGTAGCTCGTATCCAGTAACTTGCATCCCGTATCCCGTGTACCTTTTTCAGAATTCCTTACCCTGACCCCCGACCCCAGACCACTGACCACTACTTAATGTCTTTCCGTTGCTCTGTGGTTGATCCTAAAGTGTGAAAAAACACCACACTGTGGTTGGAATCGCAGGGCTGGTTTGAATTGGAAGGATATGCCGGGAGCAGATTTATTTGTGATGGGCTGATAATACAATACATACGGGGACAAATCTGGTGGACATATTAGGGAAATATGGTACAATATTTGCTATATTACTTACTGGAGGTAATTGTATGTCTAGATACTTTGTTATCATGATCATAGGAGCGGTTCTGGTTACGCCGGTGTGTATGGCGGGATCGCCAGGATCCACTGGTGCCGTATTTTTGAAGATGCCTATCGGTTCCAGGCCGATAGCTATGGGGGAAAACTTCATCGCGGTGGCCGATGACACTAACGCTATCTATTGGAATCCGGCCGGTCTAGTTCAGTTGAAAAATGGGGAGCTGATGTTTATGCATTCCACCTATGTCGCCAGCATCATGTACGACTATGTGGCTGCAGGATTCCCCATCGGTAGATATCAAGCTGCCGGTGTGGCGATCAACTTGATCACTATGGACGAGATGGACTCTTATGATGCGGCTGGAGTGAAAGGAGAGCCATTTGGTGTGAAGATGGGCACCGGTTATCTGACCTATAGTTACAAGATGACTCCCAGGTTATATACCGGTGTCACTTTAAAGTATATCTTTCAGAAGGTGAGTGGTGATAGTATTGGGACATACTCATCTACTACCTTCGCCGGTGATATCGGGGTTCTTTACCGGGTATGGCAGCGTCTTTCAGCCGCAGTTGTCCTGCAGAATCTGGGTTTGCCGGCGAAATTCACGGGCGAGAAGCTTGAAGAGGGGAGCGGCGGGGATCCGTTACCTTTGACGGCTAAACTGGGTGTATCCTATGGCATTGATCAGGGCGTACTGACCTCAGATCTGACTTGGCCCTCCGATAACAAGATCGTCATTGGCTTTGGTACGGAATACTGGTGCCGGGATCTTCTGGCCATACGGCTGGGATATAAATATCAGGGCGCTATGGATTTTAACGACCTGGGCACGGATCTTAACGGGTTGAGTCTTGGCGCTGGTTTGCACAGGAAGATTGGCAGTGCTGATATGGGTGTTGATTATGCGTTCTCCTTGAAGGGAGTCTTGGGAGATCTGCACCGCATCACCCTGGTAGTTGGATTCTGATCAGATGGGGTTTACGTAAAGCAGCCCACCATTTGTTTCTTTTATCCAATCCAGATAGCGTCGAGAAGTCTTTTTCATCATGACGTCATCCGTCTTCGTCATCCTACTTCGCACTTCGTGCTACGAAGGACAAGAGGCTTCCGCCGTCGGCTACGACTATGGCGGATAAAACGATGGACAAGTCCGCCTACGCACTTAGTGCTACGGCGAGACAAGCAACGTTTTTTCTTTTAAATACTAGCGTCGTGGTGGGGTTACCGCAAAAAACTTATTATATTTTGATATTTATCCGCTTGATTCCTCTGATTATTTGTTATAATGTGCGCTTCTAAATAATGTCGGTGGGGGCGTTTAAGGAGACGAGACGATGAAAGTTTTGGTGGTAAACTGCGGCAGTTCTTCTTTGAAGTATAAGCTCTTTGACATGACTAACGAGAAGGTGTTGGGGCAGGGGAACGTGGAGCGTATCGGTACGGCCAATAGTGCTGTTAAGTCACAGTTGGCTGGCAAGAAGGTTTGCAAGAAGGTTAAGGCGGCAACGCACGTAGAGGCGTTCAAGTGCGTGGTGGAGTTGATGTCCGAAGGCAAGAACGGCGACGCTAACGGTGTGCAGGCGGTGGGGCACAGGGTTGTACACGGCGGCGATAAGTATAGAAAATCAGTGATCATAGACAAGGAAGTGCTTAAAGACATAGACCGCTTTAGCGAGTTCGCTCCCCTGCATAATCCCGCCAACCTGGCCGGTATTAAGGCGGCGATGAAGATGCTTCCCGAGGTGCCGCATGTAGCGGTTTTTGACACTGCTTTTCATCAGACCATGCCGGAGCACGCTTATCTCTATGGTCTGCCCTACGAGATCTATCGTAAGTATCACGTGCGTAAATATGGGTTCCATGGCAGTTCGCATGCTTTTGTGGCCCAGCGTACGGCGATTATCCTTGGCCGCCCCTTGCGCAGCTTAAAGATAGTCACCTGCCATATTGGCAGCGGTACCAGCATCTGTGCTGTCAAACGCGGCAGCTCCATCGACACCAGTATGGGCATGACGCCCTTGCAGGGAGTGATCATGGGGACGCGCTGCGGTAGTATTGACCCGGCAATTGTGGATTTCTTGGAGAAGAAGGAAAAGCTGAGCCCGGCCCAGGCGCAGGACCTGTTTAATAAGAAGAGCGGTTTGTTGGGGATATCAGGCGTCAGCAGCGACGTGCGGGATATAGAGGTGGCGTCGGCCAAAGGGAACAAGCGGGCTGAATTGGCGCTTGCTATCCATGCCTACCAGATCAAGAAGTTTATTGGCCAGTATATCGTGGCGATGAACGGTTGTGATGCTATCACCTTTACCGCGGGGGTCGGCGAGAACAGCCCGCGGGTGAGAGCCGACATCTGCGCTAACCTGGGCTTTATTGATACCTATATAGACGACGAAAAGAACATGAATGCCGCGGGTGAATGCCTGATTTGCGCGCGTAGTTCCAAGGTTAAGATACTGGTCATTCCGACGAACGAAGAGTTGTATATTGCAAGGGAAACAATCAAGTAGTCGTCTTTCGTCATTGGTCGTTAGTCTTTCGGGTATGGTTGCAGAGCGAATGACCAACGACGAACAACTAGCGACGAAATGGTTTGGGACAAAGACACCAAGACAGTAGTACTGACCGGTGCCGGTGTTTCCGCGGAGAGTGGTATTCCGACGTTCCGTGGTGAGGCCGGTCTGTGGAAAAACTATCGTCCGGAGGAATTGGCCAACCCCCAGGCTTTCGCCCGGGATCCCAAAACGGTATGGGAATGGTATGATTGGCGTCGCGGTATCATAGCCAAGGCTGTTCCAAACGCAGGCCATCAGGCTGTAGCTGCCGTAGAAAAGCACTTCTCGGATTTTACACTGATCACCCAAAATGTGGACGGTTTGCACCAGGCCGCGGGAAGCGAGCGGCTACTGGAACTGCACGGTAATATTTGGAAAACCCGTTGTACTTCATGCGGTGCGATAGAGGAAGAATACAGTGTTCCGCTCAAAGACTTTGAGCCGCGCTGTTCTTGCGGCGGCCTGCTGCGTCCGCATATTGTCTGGTTTGGGGAATCATTATCTCCGCAGGTGATGGAGGAGTCTTTTGCCTGTGCTGCTGCTTGCCGTTTGATGCTGGTGGTGGGAACTTCGGGTATTGTGCAGCCAGCGGCCAGTTTGCCGTTGACGGCCAAAGAAGCCGGGGCGGTGCTGATAGAGGTCAATGCTGATGAAACCCCGTTGACGCCGCTGATGGACGAAAGCCTGCGCGGTAGCGCTGGTGAGGTCTTGCCGGAGTTGTTGCGACGGCATAAAGTCAGTATTTAGTATCTGGTATTTGGTATTTAGTTGGCCACTTTCTATTTGCTGTTTTGGTCGTTAGTATTTGGTCGCTGATTAGATAGTGAAACTCCCCGCGGCAAGCCGCGGGGCATCTTTAGCGCAGCTTCATACGAAGCTGCGCAGGCCCTTGCTGTACTTTATTTTGCAATCTAATCCTCTTCTTCCCCGCCCCTGGAGG
>JAUXIB010000144.1 GCA_030621225.1 candidate division FCPU426 bacterium | reverse complement strand
GAGATTGTCTGGGACGGGCGTAATGATAGCGGCGAGGTGGTGGTTGACGCTTACCTGGCAAAATATGATCTTGACCTGCGCCGCGGCAAGCAGGACGAGCGGTATAAGGACAAGGTGGTCAAGTTGGTTGAGGCGCGGATCATATCGCCCAGCGGCGATTTTAGCAAAGACCTGGCGGTGAAATTTGATTTTGGTTTGACGCCGCTTGATGACGTTAATGATTGGGAGTTAGTGATCAAGGACTACCGCGGCGAGAAACTGCGCGTTTTCGCGGGCAGCGGCATGCCGCCCCAGGTAGTGACTTGGCGGGATGTTAACACCAGCGGCCGGAGTTCGGTGCGCGTGTTGGAGGCGACTTTCGAGTTGACCTTTCGTGATAACCAGGGGCGTTACTTTAAATATTCCGATAGTCTTATTTCGGCAGGGTTGACGGACACGCCGAGGTAATGAACAGGGGGTTCGGTGACAACGAAAAAAATTCTGGATATCGGTTGCGGCCCCAACAAGACCCCTGGCGCAATTGGAATTGACCTGCACGCCTATGACGAAGTTGACGTGGTCACGGATCTGAATAAAACGCCCTGGCCGTTGGCGGCCGCGTCGTTCGACAGGATAATCTGCGCGCAGGTGGTGGAGCACATTGACGATCCCCTGCTGTTTTTCAGGGAGGTACACAGGGTCGGTGCTCAGGGGTGCCTGGTAGAATTGACCACTCCTCATTTCAGTAGCGCCTGCTCCTATGATGATCCGACCCATCAACGGCATTTATCCGCGCACTGGTGTAAGCCGTTGCTGGCGGATGGCTATCTCTCGGCTCAGATCGGATGCTATGAGTTGGTCAGCACCGGAGTGACCTTTGGCAAGTCATTGCGCTGCTTTATCCCTCGGTTGATGATCAAACTCAAGGGCCTGCCCTGGTGGGAAAAACACTATGCCTTTACTTATCCGGCCATGGACGTGCGGACAGTGTTGAGGGTGGTTAGATAGAAGTGAGGAGAAAAAAATGAAGATTATATTATCTTGGCTGCTGGTTTTATGCTTAACGGCTGGTGCCGGCGCCCTGGCTGCGTCCGACCAGCAGAAAGTCCGCGTCGCTGTGCTGGACCTGCAGCCGAAGAACGCCACTAGCGAGCTGGCCCAGGCGCTTACCGATCTGATACGCGTCGAGCTGATAAAGCAAGGCGTCTTCGATATGCTGGACCGCGAGAATATCAAGGCGATCCTCAAAGAGCAGGCCTTCCAGCAGTCGGGCTGTACCAGTACCGACTGCGCGGTAGAGATCGGCCAGATGCTGAATTGCCAGCAGATGTTTATCGGCTCGCTCTCCCAGATCGGCGGGCGCTATTTTCTTTCGGTACAGCGGGTGAACGTAGAGACGGGCAAGGCGGAATTCGCCGAGTCGGTTGAGGCGAAGACTGAGCGGGACCTGCCCGATGTGGCTGTTGAACTGGCCGAGAAGATGGCGGGGGGCAAGATGGGCCAGGCGCGCAGTTTTGGCAAGCTTTCGGGGATGAACCGGCGCTTTCTTTTTGAGGTAAGTTACGCGGGAATGTTTGGCCAGGGGGTAAATGACGGGATAAATCCCCATGACGCGGACGCCGATCCCAATCCGGATGATACATCGGCCGTTCATTCTTTAGGTATCTCGAAAATGGGATTTTCGGCGGGAGTGCGTTTCTATTCGCGCCGGGTTCCCTGGTTGGGAATAGGCTTTCAATTTATGGAACTCGGTGGGACGGATGATGAATCAGATATACAGAGCACGTTGATCAGGGAAGAAATTGCCGGCAATCAGTCGATCAATGTTTATGGCGGCAGTGGTCTGGACAAGTTGCGGTTGTATGGCGGCCGTGTCTATTTCGATGTTGGCCGCAAGCTGGATTTCTCACCACGCCAGGCGCAGTTGATCCTCGGTGCCGGGCTGACAAACACAGCCTATTATGAATGGTATGGCCTGAGTCACATGGGAACGGACGGGACAGTAATATACGAGCACCCCGGACTGAATGTTGACAGCAGCAAGGATGGCCATAGTGATTCTAGTTATGTGTCGCTTGGCGCGGAATTGAGAAACCGCTGGTTCCAGCTTTCGGCGGGGGTGATAATGCTTAGTGATCTGGTGATCTTTGATAAGCCGCTAACGATTGATGGACTGCGTCCGGATTATGACAAGTACTTGTCGCCGGATGAGCAGCGGGTAGTATTGCAGTGGGATAATCAGGATTGCTTCTATGTTAGCGCTGGGATGGTGTTTTAAAGGATCAACGCGCGTGAAGCTGGCGTGGTGATCCTATCTAATATTAACTATTAGCAGACGGCAGGAACCTCACCGAAGTTTTCCTTAGGATTATAATATTAGCACGCCCCCCTGACTCCTTGGTGGCACGAAAATCACCGGCCGCGATAAATGCACTTGACATGTGTATATATCGTGGTATGGTATATACATGGAAATAAAACGTGCCTCAAGAATAAAGTCACTCGTAAAGGCGTTTCGTTCCTCTCCTGCGCTGGCGATTTTAGGTCCGCGTCAATGCGGAAAGACAACACTGGCCCGGCAGTTTTCATCCCATACCAAACAGAAGTCGGTTCATTGGTTCGATCTGGAAGACCCCAGGGACCTGGCGGCGCTGGATAATCCGATGCTTGCTCTTGAAGGATTAAAAGGGCTGGTAATCATCGATGAAATTCAGAGGCGTCCCGACCTTTTTCCTGTTCTACGTGTGCTAATTGACAGGATGCGAGATAAGAAGTATCTGATACTCGGTAGTGCGTCAAGGGATCTGTTAAAGCAGAGCTCGGAGACTTTGGCTGGCAGGATAAGCTATCACGAGCTGAGCGGTTTTTCGATGGATGAATTGAAACGTTCCGCGCGGGAAAAAAGATGGCTGCGAGGCGGTTTCCCCCGGTCATTTTTGGCGCGTAGCGACCAGGCGTCGTATGACTGGCGACAGGATTTTATAACGACCTTTCTGGAGCGTGACATACCGAATTTGGGGCTGCGTATACCGTCGCGGGCATTGCGACGATTTTGGATGATGCTGGCGCACTATCACGGCAATATCTTCAACGCCATGGAAATCGCCAAAAGCCTGGGTGTTTCCTATATGACAACAGGAAGGTATTTGGATGTTCTGTCGGGGACTTTTATGGTGCGTCAATTGCAACCCTGGTTTTATAATACTAAAAAGCGGTTGATAAAGCGGCCAAAGATATATTTCCGCGATTCCGGTATCTTCCATGCGCTATCAGGAATATCTACAATGGGTGAACTGCGTAAACACCCCCGCCTGGGAGCTTCATGGGAGGGTTTTGTTATTGAACAGGTCATAAACTTGCTGGGTCTTAGAGCGGAAGAGGTGTTCTTCTGGGGGGTACATACAGGCGCCGAATGTGACCTGGTGTTTCCTCGAAAGGGAAAATTATGGGGCGTTGAAGTGAAATATCAGGATGCTCCTCGGATTACCCCGTCGATGCGCTCGGCGGTACAGGAGTTATCGTTGGCGCACTTGTGGGTGGTATATCCCGGAGAGAAATCCTATTCCCTGGATAAAAAAATAACCGTTTTGCCGATGGCGGATATTCAAAAGAGAGGAAGGAAAATACTGTGATGGAGAAGCAGAAAAAGGAGGGATTAGGGGACAGATCGTAGCTGGTAAAGCCCTGAGACCTTTGTGGGCCGAAGGGTTGGTCAAGTTAAGTAGTAATTAGTTTTTTCCTTCTACCGTTTATCTATTAGTATTTCACTCAGTCTATCCTTATACACCTGGTAATTGCTCAGGTCGTTGTGCCCCCCATTTTCCACTGTGGTAAAGCTCCCCTTGCTTTTCAACAACTCTTTTAATCGAAGGCCGGATTCATAGGGCACGACGTTGTCGTCCGTGCCGTGGAAGATATGGACGGGGCATTGCGTCTCCGGCAGGAATTTGTAGACGGGGAGATGATAACGCAGTATGAATGCCGGCAGGAAGGGGTAGTGGTGTCGCGCCAGGTCGCGCATGCTGTAAAACGGCGCTTCGAGGATGAGCATACCGGGGCGGTTGTCCATCGCCAGGCGGGCGGCGACGCCGGAGCCTATGGAGCGGCCGTAGATGACGATCTTCTTCTCGGCGTATCGTTGTCCCATTTGCTCGTAAATGAACTGTGCGTCGGCGTAAAGCCCCTGCTCCGACATCCGACCGCGGCTCTTGCCGTAGCCGCGGTAGTCGATGATCAGGACATCATAGCCGTAGGGAAGGAGGTCCTCGGCCACGCCGCCCCAACTGCGCAGGCTGCCGGCATTGCCGTGCAGGTAGTAGATCAAGCCGCGCGGGCTCTTCTCTTTGCTCTGGAAGAGCAGGGCGTTGATCAGCACTTCCTTGGCCGGCGTGAAGTTCTCCTCGATGAAGTCGGCGTCGTATTCATATTTATAATCGGGCGGTAACCTTTCGGGGTAGAAGGCCATCTTTTCTTGGAAGAGGTAGACCAGCAGGCAGAGCAGGAAGTAAGCACATAATACTAACAGGGCGAATTTGATCATTGTGGCTATTGTAATGAATAAATAACTCTATTTCAATCAGCTTATTCCGTTGCGCGCGAATACCACCCGCCGTCGTCTGAAGGCTATGGCGGGCAAGCGAGCGTAGGGGCGGTTCGCGAACCGCCCCTACATGAGAATGAAGCGTTGTGGTCGCCTCTTGGCGACCGTCCGGAACAAGAATTCCGCAGGCGTTAGCCTAGGGATTCTTATCACCCTAAATCCAAGCGACGAAAGGGCATGGGAGGTCACACTTGAGGTGTTCCGAAGATATACATAGAATAATATGCAATATTCCCTTGCTAATTACATAATATATGATATACTAAAACAAACGAAGGAGGAGCAAATGCCGAGGAGCGATCTCATAGTTAGGAGACTGCGTCTAGCGAGAGAAGAAAAAAACATTACGCAAGAAGATTTGTCAATCAAGATGGGATTTAAAGATCGCCAGACGCTGGCAGCGGTAGAAACAGGTCAGAGGAAGCTTAGTGCAGAGGAGCTTACAAGAGCAATGCAATTACTTAGCAAACCATTAGAATTCTTTACAGATCCTTATCAGATCTCTGATAAGGAAGGCGTTTTTCATTGGAGAGCGAAAGCTTCTCCGGATGTGTTGAGTGATTGCGAAATGAAAATACGACGTTTGATTGTTGCATACAGGCGTTTTGGAGAGTTACTAGGAAAGCCACATGTTCCTCCTGAGTTGAGTATTCCCATTAGAAAATCCGATTCTTTCGAAAAAGTAAATGAGATTGCTGAATACCTTGTTGAAGATTGGGGATTAGGGGAAATACCAGCTAATTCCTTTCCTGATATTTTGGAAGAGAAATTTGATTTTCTTGTTTTAGGAATAGATGAGCCAAAAGAAAAAATATCTGGAGCCTTTTGTCAATTCCCGGAGTTCGCTACTCTTGTAACTAATATTCACGAGGTGACACATAGACAGAATTTTAATATAGCACATGAACTCTTTCATCTCTTAACCTGGAAAACCATTAGTTCGCGTGAAGTTGAACCTACTGAAATTAAGTTTTTTGAAGATCGACGAAAAGAGGAGCAACTAGCTAATACATTCGCGGCGGCTTTATTGCTTCCAAAGAAAAGCATTATTCCTCGTTTTGAAAAACGCGAGAATGGTTCCATTGAAACTTGGATAAATAAGACTTCTGAGGAATTTGGTGTTTCAGCCGAAGCTCTGTTTTGGAGATTATACAATCTTAATCAAGTGGGAAAAAGTGATGTAGAAAGAGGGCGGTTGAAGAGTCGTGAAAATATAAACAAGAAAAAATACCGTCATTTATCAAATGATTTTGTGGAGAAACTTCACATGGTATTAGATAAAGGTTTGGTATCAGCAAAAAAGGTCTCTGAATCACTAGATATGACTCTTGAAGAGATAGGAAATCTATTCAAACAATACGAGAAGCCACTACCTTTCAAAACATAACAGGTGAATATGGATGGATAGACAAAATATTCTTTTTGATACTAATGTAATAATCGAAGCTCATCGGGCAAAGTGCTGGAATGCACTAAAAGGACAACTCCCAATCGAAACAGTCGAGATGTGTGTTCAAGAATGTATGGCGGGTGGACCAGTCACAGTAGACGTGAAGGAGCTAAGGCAGGCAATAAAAGTCAGCGACGTTACAGATCTCGAACTTGCAAAGCTCGCTTTGAAATTACAGAACGGCCCGGACTTAGACGCAGGCGAACAACACTTACTAGCGAATGCTATATCCCGCGAGGAAGATTGGATTCTCTGCTCTCCGGACAAAGCGTTAATGAGAGCGATGATTAGACTGGACGAAAAGGAAAGATTAGTCTCTTTGGAGGAACTGGTGAATGAAGTAGGCGCTAAACCCAGACCAGCGTTGGAAATACAATTTGGCAAGAGGTGGTTGGAAATAAAAAGAACGGAATTTCTTATGGATGAGTATTAGATTAATTACTAAGATAGGGACCAGGTCTTCCGTCTTCGGCTAGACTACGACGGACAAGTCCTACTTCGTCCGTTAGACTTCGTAGGACAAGTGATATATGACACTTGAGCAATAGAATCGTGTTTTGCTGGATTTGAAGAGCCCGTGTATGCGTGCTCTTTATTTTTTGTGGTATAATACTGTTCTACTGCTCTGCAAATCTTTGTGGAGCAAAGATTTGCGAGAGTGGCGGAACTGGTAGACGCGCAGGATTTAGGGT
>JAUXIB010000142.1 GCA_030621225.1 candidate division FCPU426 bacterium | reverse complement strand
GCCCTACGTAGCCTCTTGTCCTTCGTAGCTTTCTTGTCCTACGTAGCGCCTTGCGCGTAGTAGGAAGCGAAGTAGGGTCGCGCGTCTAATGTCTAACGTCGCCTACTTTTCGTAGCTCGTAGCTAGGAGTTTGTAGCTCGCTGTCTACTGGCCGCGACGTTCGACTCACCCCCCGGTATCCCGTATCCTGTGTTCCGTGTACCGTATACCTTCTAAACCTTTAACCTTCTAAACCTGCTAACCTTCTCAACTTTTTAACCTCATTATTGTAGTATAATCACGCTATGAATTCTTTGGTATCACTTACAGCCTGCGAAGATTACGATGACTCCCGGCTTAAGGCATCCCTGGTCGAGCTTTTAAAACCGCTGGGAGGGATTGCCGGTTTTGTCCGCCCGGGCATGAATGTCCTATTAAAACCGAACCTGTTAATGGCCAAGCCGGCGGAGAGCTGTGTGATCACTCACCCGGCATTGATCCGGGCGGTAGCCGAGCTGGTGCTTTCAGCCGGGGGGGTGCCGGCCGTTGGTGACGGCCCGGCCTTGGTGGGCGCGAAGACCGTATGCCGTACTCTTGGCTTATCCGGCGATCTGCGCCGGCGGGGAGTGAAGGTGGTTAATTTCCAGAAGACACGCCTCTACGCGGCGCCGCAGGGCAGCCGCTGGCAGGAACATCGTCTTTGCACTGCTTTTGAGGAATTTGATCTGGTTATAAACCTGCCCAAGTTTAAAACGCACTCGATGATGTTGCTGTCACTGGCGGTCAAAAATATTTTTGGTTTTGCGCCGCAGGCGGAGCGGATCTCCTGGCATTGCCGGGCCGGTGTGCAGCGGGATATGTTCGCGGAGATGCTGGTGGATGACTACTTGATAGTCCGCCCCGCGCTCTCCATTTGTGATGGCGTGTGGGGAATGGAGGGGGAGGGGCCCGGCAGCGGGGATCCGGTAAAATTGGGTTTTTTGGCCGCGTCCAAAGACGCCTTTGCTTTGGATGATGTTTTGGCTAGGTTGGTGGGATTATCGACTCCTTTGCACACAACACAGGCCGCGGAAAGACGCGCCGTGTATAAGGCGGGGCGGTACAGGTTAGTCGGTGCGGGTTTTGAGCGGTTTAAGCCGGCTTCTTTCGCCTGGCCACGCAGCCTGGATGCCGGAGATCTGGGCGTATCCGTACCGGGTCCGTTGCGCGGGTTCGTCAAACGATACCTTACAGATAGTCCGCGGGTGACGGCGGAACTTTGTGATGGCTGCGGCCGCTGCCGGCAGATATGTTCCGTAAAGGTTATTACCATACGCGATAAGGGCGGGCCCGCCCGGATAGACCTGGGGCCGTGTTTGCGGTGTTTCTGCTGCCACGAGGTGTGCCCGCGGGGGGCGATCAAGGTGAAACGAAGCCGTGTGCTGCGGTTGCTTAATTGGTTGTTTTGAAAAGGCTATTTCACCACAAAGACACAAAGGAACGGCTTTAACCACGACGACACAACGTTACAATTTGGATAACGGCTAAAGGCAGAAAGCCACAGAGGGCACAGAGGAACGGCTTTAACCACGACGACACGACGTTAACGACTCTTTTTTGGATAACGGCTAAAGGCATAGCCACAGAGGTCACAGAGAACACAGAGGAACAACTTAAAAAAGACTCTCTTTGAATAACGGCACTTACCACGACGACACGACGTTAACGACTATTTTTTGGATAACGACAAGAGGCTTTCTTCGGGATAAGGGATACAGGATACGGGATAAAGAATTATGAATTCTGAGTTATGAATGCTGAATAAGGTAGACGGTAGACAGTAGACGGTATACGGGGGGCTTGGCTTGGTAATGCACGCAATACGCAATGCGATATACGATATGCTCCTACGAAGTGATTGACCAAAGGTTCAAAGTAGTATATAATAGTAGCTAGAGGGTGACAAAATGATGAAAAAAATATCTTTGGTTCTAATAGTTTTCCTGCTGCCGACGGCGCTTGCCGCTTTCACTATGGGGAAGGGAAACTATTTTTATCATTACGACCTGGGTTTGGATTATATGAAGTTTAAGCGGTATGATCTGGCGGCACAGGAATTTGAAAAAGCGATCAAGATAAATCCTGAGGAAAAGAGCGTTTATATTCTGGCTGGCCGTGCTTATATGGCCTTGGGGGAGCTGGAAGCGGGAAAGGAAAAGCTGCTGGTATCCTTGAAACTGGATGAGGGTTATCGCTATTCGCATAAGTACCTGGGGCGGCTGTGCTTTTTGCAAGGGAAGCGGGAGGATCAAGCAAGGGAGCAGGGGCAGGTAGTAAAAAAGAAGCCGCAGCCGCAAACGGAGGAAGCACCGGCCAGTGAACATCATATTGAGCTGTGTGATTACGATCACGCGGTGAGGTACTTGAAGAACGCCGTATATGTATATGCTTCTGATTACGAGGCGAACCGCTGGTTAGCTGAGTCGCGTCAGGCATTGAAGAAATACCGGGAACGGGAAGCTGCTGAGAAGAAGGCCCGAGAGGAATTAGAATCGGCCGCGGAGAACGTGGACGCCGAGGCGACGAAAGCCGCGTCGGTGGCGAAAAAAGCAGCGGCCAAGGCGGCCAAAAAAACATCGGCTGCGGAAAAGGCCATGGCCGCGGTGGAAAAAGCGGCAACGTCTGCCGAAGAGGCTAATCTCAAGGCGAAACAGACCGCGGCGGAAGTAGCGGAGAAAACTCAGGCGGCGGCAGAGGCGGCTGTAATCGCTCGTGCGGCCGCGCGGAAAGCGAAAGAGGCGGCAGAGGCAGCGGAAGAAGCTGACGTCGCAACGGCCAAGGCCGCCGCGGAGAAGGCTAAGCAGCTCAGCGCTGAAGCGTCTAAGGCGGCGGCGGAGGCGTCCAAGGCCGCGGCTGCCGCGGAAAAAGCGGAAGCGAAGGCCTCAAAGGCGGAAACGACAGCCGTGAAAAAAACTAAAGCAGCCGACCAGGCGGCGGAGATAGCGAAGAAAGCGGCGGAGCTGGCCAAGCAGGCAGCCGCTGATGCCGCGGCTGCGGAAAAAAAACGAGATGAACTAAAAGGTAAGTCCAACGCGAAACTGCCTGAGCTGAACGAGGACGTTAAAGAAATGGGCGGCACGGAAAAGCTGCCTGACCTGCCACCGCTGACGGAGTGATCCCTGTTGATTTGAAAATAAGCATCAGGTAGTTCCCGGTTCGGTGTATGTAGTAGGTTGTAAACGGAGCACGACATACTACATCCCGCGAACAATGAACTGAATCTCTATTTGCTTTCCAAGTTTTCCAACATTTCTCTTGCCTGTGTATGTTCCGGGTTGATCGCCAATGCTTTTTTTAGGTACTTTACGCTTTCCGGGCGTTGGTTCCGGACAAAGAGTGCGTAGGCCAGATAGTAGTTCGCGTCAGCATCGTCCGGGAAGTGCAGTAATCCGGTGCGGATAAGTGTTTCCGCTAGTTCAGTCCGTCCTCGTTGGAAATATTTCAAAAATAGCCGTGTGTACTGGCGCGCGGTGAATTTGGCGTTTAGTTCCAGGGCATTCGTTAGAACGGATAGCCCCTTTTTATCATTGCCGATCTCGAAGTAAAGGTCGGCCAGCATGCAGCGGAAAAAGGCGGTGGCCGGCGCCAGTTGGATGGCCTGGAGATAGTTTTTTTCGGCTGTCGCTAAATGACCGATCGGTTTTTCTCCCGCGTATTGTTGGTGCAGGCGGGCGAGGTTATTATAGTAATAAGAATTCATCGGGCTGAGTTCAAGGGAGCGCTGGTAATTCGCTTTGGCTGTTTGCCACCATTTATCTTGTTGATCGAAACGATAGGTTTTTTCCGCGGCCAGTCCGGCGTAAACATGGTATTTAACCTCCAGGGGAGCCAGGGAGATCGATTTCTTCATAAGCTGATGTTCCTGTGCGTAGAACCAGCTGAGTTCTCCTGCCGCGGCCGTTTTTTCACGGCTTTCAGCGTAGCGGTGAAAATTTTGGGCTTTTTGAAAATAGCTGTCGGCCGCCAGCAGGTTCAAACAGTGTAATGTCAGTATCGCCAGGCAGGGCAGCAACAGTAGTCCGGGTAACTCGGGAATGCGGAAGGAAAATTTATTGATCTTGAGTCGGTCACGATCCAGCGCCAGCGAAAAAGCAGTCAACGCCCAGAAGATGACGAGGATGCTGACTACGCCGAAACTAACGAAGCTTTGCACTAAATAGGCAGTCCAGCCGGCCAGGAGTGAGGCGCGGAGCGGGGCGTCTCCCTGCCAGGTTGATCGTTTGAGTAGCGAGAATTGTAAGCGGATCGCGGTAAGCAGAAAAAGCAGGTAGAACCCTAATGTGGGCAGGCCCATAGTGCTGGCAAACTGTAGAAATTCGTTGTGCGCGGTACGGGAGCTGACGAACATACCGTCGATATGAGAGAATCTGGCGTCGTTGTAGATGGGGAATGATATTTTGAAGGTATCCAAGCCGCTGCCTAACAGAGGATGGTGCCTGATCGTGCGCAGAGCCGGTAGCCAAATGTGGAGGCGGGATTTCTCGGTTTTCCAGGAAAAAGTCTGAATGTCTTGCTGGACACGTTTGATCAGAGGCCGGCCGTAGCGGTAACTAATATAGCCGGACGGTAGCAACAAGAGCAAGCTGATCAGGACCAGGGTGCGTGCGCTTGGCCTTGGCGCTTTCCAGATCAGCAGTCCCAGCAGCAAAAGCAGGCTGGTCCCTAGGGCCAGCAGGCCGCCGCGGCTGCTGGTGGCCAGTAATGCTCCGAGACATACCATAAAAGCAATGCCGAATACGGCGCGGTGCAGGATCCCCGGCCAGGGGGAGATGATCTGGCGATCATTATGAGGTTTTTTCTCGGTATGTCTGTCGCGTAGTTTGGCGGCGAAATAGAAGGTTGCGGCAAGAATTAAACAGGGCAGTATAACCGCTAAAAGGTTGAGCAGGGTCGACGGGGGAGTGCCGGCTTGCGGCGGAAAAGCTCGATGGATGAGTAACAGTCCCATGCCGGAGGCAAGTCCCGCGCAGAGGAAGATGCTGAACGCCCACAAGTGGGTTGATCTGGTTCGGATAAGGAAGTAGGGGAAGAACGGCATCAGGACGGCAAGGTAAGCCGCGAGAAAATTAGGGTTACCCAGGCATGAGAAAGCCCGTCCGCGGATCATGGAGGTCGCCTCCCAGATTACCAGGTCGTAGCCATAGTGTTGGGCCAGGGCGTAACAGGCGGTGAGCGTGCCGCAGGATAGGGCCAGGCAGATAAACCTGGCTATATCTTCCTTTTTTATGGTGTGAAACAAGAGATAGAACAAAGCGATGTAAGCGAGAAAGGAAAGCAGTCCGGCGAAATTTTCATAATCTCCGTAGAGACTGGTAGTAGGGGAAAAGGAGATAATGGTAGTAACCGTGTGTCCCAGGAATAAAAGCAAGAGTGGCAGGTCCAGGGCGGTATTAAACCAGGTTCCTTTCTTACGGACAAGAATTCTCCAGGTGGTTAGGAATAGGATGAAGAGGATGATTACACGCACGGCGGTCAGCTTGGGCAACTCGAATTGGTCACGGGTGTAAGTGACCATGATCAGCGGTACGGCCGTGAGCAGGTAAAGCAGGGAGATCCTTGCGGTTTTTCGGAAGACTTTTTCTAAGAGTTCGCGACTGAGCATATGATTACAGTAGCAGAAGGTATTTTTAGGTGCAAGGGGTATGTTATCGCGTGTCGCAAGGCAACTAAATAGTTCGTAGTTCGATGGATGTGGGATGTGCGCAATATACTACATCCCATGAACAATGAACTAAGAAGAGGTTGCGGAATGGAGGGTTAAAGGTTATGATACCAACGATTTGTTAAACCGTATTAATTCAAGCTAGCAGGGGGAGTAATGTTAAAAATAGGCGCGAAAGTTTATTTGCGAAGGATTAAGGACAAGCGGCAGCATTGGTATAACTGCAGAGTGGACGATCAGGAGAAGTCCAAGTTGATCATTACTCTACCCATGGAAGGTGGGAATTACTTGCGCTTGAAGAAGGACGAGGAGGTGGAGATCGGTTTCATCTATCGAGAGGAGCTTTATTGTGTTTTGGCCCGGGTAGAGGGGCTACTAAAAGGTGAAACGCTGGGTTTTTTCATCACTACGCCGGCGCAAAAAGAAGTCTATTTGAAGAAACGGCGGGACGCCGAGCGTTTGGATGTGTTACTTTCCGTCAAGGGAAATGTGCGTCCGCTGGATGTCTCGATAACGCGGGGAATAAAGAATCCCATAGTGCTCAATCTTAGCCGCAGCGGTATGTTGCTTTCCGCGGATGAACCGCTTGCCGCAGGGGATGAATTGTCTTTGGCGATGGAATTGAACGGGGAAACGGTGAATATGAGGGGCCACGTGCTTGGCCGTGTTCGCGGGCCGTCTCGCGAGAGGGCGAGATATCATATGCGTGTGATGTTTTCCAGTCTGGACGATAATTCGCGAAAGCGCCTGGTAAGCTTCATACGACAGACTGCTGCGCGGAGAGGGTAAGCAGGAATTATGAATTCTGAGTTATGAATTCTGAAAAGGCATAAGCAGAGCTTGTCGCTTTGCGATACGGTATACGGGATACCGGGGGGTGAGTCGAACGTCGCGGCCAGTAGACAGTAGTCGGTAGACAGCTAGCTACGAACTCCTAGCTGCGAGCTACGAAAAGTAGGCGACGTTAGACATTAGACGCGCGACCCTACTTCGCTTCCTACTACGCGCAAGGCGCTACGTAGGACAAGAAAGCTACGAAGGACAAGAGGCTACGTAGGGC
>JAUXIB010000211.1 GCA_030621225.1 candidate division FCPU426 bacterium | reverse complement strand
AACCATGTTCATTTGCTCATTGAAACCAGTGACAAGGCAAAACTGAGCAATATCATAAAGCGAGTGAAGGGAGGATATGCTCAGTATTTCAACAGGAAGTATAGGAGATCAGGTACGCTTCATGACGGCAGGTTTAAATCCACTGTTGTGGAGGAGGAAGGATATCTCCTTACGTTGATACGCTACATTCACCTGAACCCCTACAGAGCAGGGATGGTCAAGAACTTGTCGGAACTGAATAAATACAAGTGGAGCGGGCACATCGGGATGATCACTAGGAAGAAACAGTCGTTCCATGATGTGAGTGAGGTAATGGAACGGTTCAGAGGTAAAAGAGATTACCTGCAATATATGCTGGATGGAATGAAGGGAGAAAAGAAGGAGGATTTGGAGGGTGGTGGACTTATCAGGAGCATGGGAGGAATAGGGCGTGCATTAGAGGCAAGGAGAGATGGAATCAAGGATAAATACGATAGTAGGATCCTTGGTTCAGGAGATTTTGTGGGTGAGATATGGGAAAAGCTGGAGGGAGAAGGAGCGCAGGAGAAAAGACTGAGCTTGGAGGAGCTAGTAAGCAGAATATGTCGTTATTGCGAGGTAGATGTGCGGAAGGTGCTGGACTGGAGGAAACAAAAGGGAACGAAGAGGGCCAAAGCCTTGATATCGAGTATCGCGCAACGGACATTCAAGATGTCAGGCGTAGAGATAGGCAAGAGACTGAAGCTTACATCCTCGAGAATAAGCCAGTTGAAGTATGCGGGAGAGAAGCTGCTGGAGGATAGAGCTTGCTCTTTGGCAATTGCGAAGCTGGTTAGCTAGCCGGATAATCCGAAGAGTTGCTTGGAGCTATTAAGTAGGGGACGAGCCCTGAACCACTCACGAAGGTTCAGGTACAGGACAGGTCTGCCTGCCATTGATGTTCTGACGGAAATCAAAGAGAAAAACCCAAATAGGCCAAAAACTGTCGTGGACTTAAGTTAATAATTGATGAAATTTGTTATCTTTGCTATATTTAACATGACCCCTATGCCCTCTATGCCCTATGCCCCTATGCCTTCTATGCCCCTATGCCTTGACGAAATTTGTTATCTTTGCTATCTTAAGTATGGACCTTATGCTTTTTTGGACCTTATGTTTTTTGCCATTGCCCCCCTCAATCTTCATTTTATCCTACCGGACAAAATGTCGATTGTCAAAACCTGATCCCCTCGCACATGGTGATTTTAAATTTCGCTCGCTTTTAATAGCGCCTTGCGCGCGGCCCGAAAAACCTTGACGTCCCTGGTATAGTCGTCAAAAGCGCGAATCGCCCGGCAAGTGATCTTGTCAGCGGTGCGCGGGTTCTTGGCCTGTAACTGGTGCAGCAGTTGATAGTCCTCAAGACCTTCGCGGTGTGCTTCAAAGCGCAGGCTGGACCAGGGACCGCCCTTGCCCGGGAAGACGACGTGCGAGTCGCCGGCCGGGAAGCAGTTGTTGCTGTTGGCACGGACTACCACGCTTTGATCAAAGGGTTTGTCGCCGTGCCAGTTCAGGCCCCAGTGCAGAAAGCCGTCCAGGCGGAAGAGCGCAGCTCCCCAGCCCAGCAGGGCCGGCCGCAGCAATTCCATGTCCAGCAAACGGTTCAGCCATTTCCCGCCAGGCGTACAGCAGGTGTAGAACCAGACCTTGTCTCCGACCTTACGTACGGAATCAAAATGCGCGCGCTGTTCTTGAAAGTCCTTGATCTGCGGGCACCAGATGTCCACCGAACCGCTCAGGGCCGGATCCATCAGGGCGTCGAGCAGGGGAATACCAGGCATGTACTTGCGGACGATGCCAGCCAGGATGCGGTAGTCCTTGCAGCTTTCTCCCCAGGGCTCGTCTGCTACGTGCTGGATCCAGCGATCCTGCCAGTTGTTTGCTGTTATTTCTCGCATCAACTGCTTGCCGATATGGGAAATAGCCAGGTCGCCCTCCGGAGAGGTTGCTAAGATGCCTTTTTTACCCAGCACAAAGCGTTTATCTTCCCAGTCATTGCGGGTGGCAAGGTGGCCGCCCTCAATGTAATGCATACCGGCTTGGCTGAACAGTTTGACCAAGCGGTGCAGACGCTGTTGGTCAAGCACCTGGCCCTGGTTGGTTTTCTTGAATATATTATGTTGCCCAAGCATAAAGGTATTCTGCCGTCCGTGGACCATCAGGTCAGCGTATTGACGGATCATGCGCCAGTGCGCCTCGCTCCACATTTTCACACGATGATGCTTTGCAATGTTTTGCAGCTCAAACCAGTTGGTGTAACAGAAACTCTTGGCGCCGGCTGGCGGGATAACAGCTTTGTGCACCATGACCTTAAGCTTCATCTCGACTTTTTCCTGACCGGAGCATACCTCGATGATATAGTCGCGCTGTCCCGGACGGTCATCGGCAGCCAGGGGTAGTTGCAACCGGAAGACCATGGTCGGCGCAAGCGCCCGGTAACGGCTGCTGATCGGTTCCATCGGGTCATAGACACGGAAAGGCGCCCGCCGGATGACGTGCCTGTTCTTCTTGTTATCAGAACGTTCGGTGAAATTAACAGTACCGGTGTTCTCTTCGACCGGGACATCAACCAGGCGGAACCACTTGGCCTGCCGTACTTTTTTGCCGCGGCAGAGCAATGACAAACGAATGTTTGCCCCGACCTTAAGGGCGTTCAAAAGTATATGGACGCTAATAAAACCACGGCGGGCAACATCAATGGACATATTCCGGCAGGGCCGCTGATCGATCTTCGAATCAGGATAAAGAAATTCCAGACTGTCGCGTAGTTCAGCTTTCATACTCTGACATCTCCCATGTGAATTTTAATCTTGATCTTCTTGCCTTTAAAGAGCTTGTCGGCAGCCACTGGCATTGCCCGTCCGCTGAACGGATCTATTACCCGCCGCTTGGCCTGCCCCCATTGTATGTACCACTTCTTATGATACAAATTGCCTCCTCGGGTGAGTGGAGTAACCCAAGGGCAATACTGCCAATGGCGCAGGCGGCCGGTAGCCAAGTGAGCTGTGCAGCCTAAGGTGATTGTATTCCCACCGCCAGTCTTCTGTCAAGACCTTTTCTTCTTCCAGCGAGAAGATGGGGGTTAGGGGACATGTCCGTGAACCATTCGCGTAGGTTTACCATGAACCGTGCTTGGCACTGGTGCATAGCTCAGGTTCATGGCAGGCTGTAGATGGTCAAGTTAACCAGAGGAGATGGACACCTGCTTTCGCAGGTGTGACAGGCAAAGGAGGAAAATGTCTTCCCCCCTCCCCTTTGTCCCCGGCCCTCCGGGCAGGCGATTAGGCATAATCTCATTGCCCGCGCCGATCCCTCCAGGGGAGGGGATGAGAAAGGAGGGGGGATGATGAAGAGACGAGATTTGCTTGTTCCTACAGCCTAGGTGCCACTTTTTAGATATTTTATAGCTGGGCGATTTTGTGGAGAATCTCGGAAATAAAAGTCTGGTAGCGAACCCCTGATTTTTTAGCTTTTCGTTTGATGTTCTTAAGATCCTGGCTGTTGACGCGGATGTTAAGGACCGCGTCCTTTTTACGCGCTGCTACAGACCGGGCGATTTCTCGGAAAACATCGTTGTCAACATCCGCGTATTCCCCTTTTATCAGGCTATTTTCAAGGGCCTTTTCGCTCTTTGTCATACGTATTTTGTTCATATCATCCTCCTTTTGGCTTTATGAGTTTTGTGTATTTTCTACTTGGATATAATGTTTTTAGGAAAATAGAATCTTTATCCTCGATAAACGGAACTATCCAAATATAACCTTTATAATTAAACAACATGATCTTTTGTTTGTTCCTCTTATGGTGTTGTTTTACGGCAATCAACTCGGATGATAATACTTCCTCGAATGATGCCCCGCGTTCACGTTTAAGCCGAGCGCTTTTTATATAGTCCCATCTAATCGTTTTCATAACACCTTCTTTGTATATATAATTGTATATACATTTATTCAAATGTCAAGGGCTGAGTTTGGGGGACAAGTTATAGTTGATCAAGTTAACCATACAATGGGGTCAGGGGTCAGCGTAGGGGCGGTTCGCGAACCGCC
>JAUXIB010000185.1 GCA_030621225.1 candidate division FCPU426 bacterium | reverse complement strand
GGATGCGATGCTGGTTGTATGAGCGGTAGACGGTATACATGGGGCTTAATAAGGAATTCAAAAGTAAAAATTCAAAATTAAAAAGGGCATCAGTATACAGGGGTTGGTCCTTCGGACACTCCAATGTTAAATAGAACAAGGCTGAAGATTTAGAAAGTTAAGAAGGTTAAAGGTTAAAACGGCGAATGTAATACGTAATGCGATATCCGATAGGTGGCCGTAAGGCGGCCACGGCGAGCGAAATACTGACCCCTGACCTCCGGCCACTGTCCCCCGTCCACTGACCACCTTCCCGGAGCAATATTAGTTAGTTGTCCAGTCTTGACAATCAGCGAATACGTGGTACATTATATTTAAATATTTAAAGGAGGTTCTCGAATGAAGAAAAGAGAGAAACTTGTTTGGGTGTGCTTGCTGAGTCTGATCGGGGTGATCTATGCCGGAGATGCGGCCGCTACTAAACCAAGCTTGATCTTCGCGGCAGGGGACGTGAAGCTTAGCGCTGATGGTGTGTCCTGGCAGAAAGGGGCCAAAGGCGCCCAACTGGATCGGGGCTGGCTGGTAGCCGTGGGCAAAGGGGGCGGCGCTGTGATCTCCTTCCCTGACGGTAGTGAGGTGAAAGTCGACGCTGATAGCCGGATGCGGATAACCGATCTGCGCTTTCGGGGCAAGAGCAAGGTGATAAAATTAAAATTGGCCTATGGCCGCTTGCTGGCCCGGGTAAAGAAACTTCTCACCAAAGACTCGCGTTTCAACGTCAGTGCCGGCAGTGCCGTTTGCGGCGTGCGGGGCACCGAGTTCATGGTTGGTTTCCGCGATAATAAATTTGAGGTAAGGAATGTGGAAGGCGAGGTGTTCGTGCGTCTGCAGGACGAGATACGCTATCTGAGCGGCGGGCGAAAGATCGGCGGGGATATGAAGAGCCTGGGAAAGGTACTGCGCCTGGATAAGGCTGATCGCAAGGAGGTCGGTGAAATGCAGCGCGGGCTTCGCGGCGCTGTCGCGCCGGGCGTTGGGGCCGCGTTGAGGCCGCGGGGGCAGCGGAATGTTGACGCGCCACGCCTGGGATTGCGGCGCGGGGAACGGGGTGACTTGGGGATGCGCTCCGGGCGAGTGGGCGCTCACCTGCGCAATACCATCAGGCATTTGATCGTGGACGGCGGTAATACCCTGGATGAAGGCTCCAGCAACGCTACGGGAGACGTTATCCTGCCTAATGTCAATGTGGTGATTATTTATCAATAGCGCGGAGAGCGCGGAGGGGGCGGAGAACCCTTGCAAGCGAAGAGGAATATGATCAAGAAAATAGCGTTTTTATCGGTGGTTATGTTGTTGTCTGTCCAGCTTGGGCTCCTGGCGGGAGGCTTTGTGAAGAGCGGTTTCCGCTATGATCAGGTGTCTACGAACTATGAGCCTGAGATGATCAAAAGTCAGGAGTATATCTTCCCCCTGGTGATCGGTTATAGTTATGGCGAGGCGTTTTCGTTTAGCGCTTCCGGTAGTTATGCCGCCGCTGAATACGTTTATCTTTTTGATATCGAGGATCCTGAGCGCAAGCCTGAGCGTTTGAGCGATATCGCGTTGCAGGGGACCGTCGGTTATGAACTGAAGGGATTGGATCATATGGTCCTGTTGGGATTGAGTTTGCCTAATGGGAACGCTGGTTGGGAAGCGAAACGGCTGGCCGCGGATGTGCCGGCGGAATACGTCACCGGCGATGATTTCGGCGCCGGTTTGGCCAGTACTGTCATCTACGGCTTGTCAATGGAACGGAGTGGGCTGGAATGCTCACTGGCCGGGGGGTATATTTACAGCGGTGAGTATGATCCTTTGGACGACGGCCAGGAAAGCAAACTCGACCTGGGGGATCTGGTGATAGCTATGAGCTCGCTCCGTTATGAGCTGAGCGAGCGGACCGTCGCGGACTTGCGCGTTTCTTACGCTCATTCTTTGGTTACCGCGAGCATCGGTGAAGGTGAAGATGATCTCTGGGAAGATGTCTTCCAGCAGGGGGATTCCTGGAAGATAACGGGTGAGGCCGGGCGCTTTCTGTACGAGCAGACACGCCTGAGATTGAGATTGACCGGGGAACTCTTCGCCAAGAATCGTAATATCAGCGACGTGCAGAACCCCATACTACAGGATAGCTACCGCAACGGCAATCGTGTTGGGATAGTCGGCTTGTTGGACTATCAAAGGGGGGATAAGCTGCTGCTCACCCTGCGGGGAGGGTATAAGAACGTCGCGGATAACGCGGGCAAGGATGATTATTACGACGCCGGCGGTTACCTGGTCGGTTGCGGCCTTGATGGGACGTATGCCGCGCATAAACAATTTGACGTGGAAATGGGCGTTGGTTACCAGTTCATAGACGATAAGGCCGAAGCGTATGATAGTGACGATAATGCGACAAGCATTGTTTATCAGCGCGTCACCGGCAGGATGGGGATGAAGTATTACTACTAAAAGGAGGTAAGACGATGAAGAGAGTATTTGCTTTGACCGCGGTAGTGGGGCTATTGGTGTGTATAGGTTGTTCCAAACAGGCTGTGCCGGTAGCGCCGCAGGCAGGTAGCGGGGTGGCCATTACCCTGGCGGATGGTGATTCGCTTGCCGGTCCGGCGGTTTTGAGGTTATCCATTAACGGGGCGGACTTTCCGCGGATAACGCATGAGTCGAACCTGCCCGGGCCCGGCGCTTATGTACGTCAGTTTTTTGTGCCGCCGGGAGCGAACAGGATATTCGCAGCTTCGTTGATCACCGAGCGTACTACTGCTGTCGGTGGCAAGGAGTGGGATCTCTCCCATCTTGCCGGCAAGCTGACGGACATCATCGGCGGGGAGATCATCGGCCTGGAGATGCGGGCGTTGAGGCGTATGGAAGTGCAATCGTACATGTCCGTTGATTTTAGCGCGAATGTGGTGGTTGCGGAACAGCAGGGGGACCTTGATTATACTATGGACATGAACCTGACGACGACGGTTTCGGCCATCTGTTATCTGGGCAAGGAAGGGGTGGCCAGGCTGGAGCAGTTGCTGTTGATCCCTTCCCCGCAACTGCATCCGGAGCGGTTTCATCCTGATGCCATCGCGGCCAAAATGGCGGCGAATGCTCCCACTGAGTCGATCGAAGACGGCGATTGGTTCGGTGTGCTGCCAGAGGAGCCGGGCAGCAGGGCCTGGGTGCGGGTGAAGGCCGTGGGGGACCCGATCCTTATCGATTATATTTACGTCGCGCAGCCGGGCGCAGCAGGTGACGGCGGGACGATAAATCCTTAGATATGATCAGTTTGATTTAATTGGCAGGGCGGCCGAAAGGCCGCCCTTTCTTTTTTAGAGGATACGGGTTAGAATACCACTATGCGTATTAGTTTTCCGCCAAACCAGACTTGCGGGGACTGGCTTTCTCTGCTGACTGCATATAAGAAATACGTCAAAGACGACTACAGCGTGCTTGAGATAGGCGCCTCCACGCCGGAACGCACCGAGGCGCTGGCAAGTCGTTGCCGTTGTTTGACCGGGGTGGAGCTGATGCCGGAAAGGAAGCCAAAGGATTTCGCCAATGTTAAGTACAAGCTTGGTGATTGGCAGCGTTTGGGCGAGGTGGTTGAGCCCGGCAGCATCGATCTGGCTGTCAGCAGTCACGTGATAGAGCATGTGCCGGATGACGCGCGAGCGATAGCAGAGCTCTACCAGGTTCTCAAGCCGGGGGGGGTTGCCCTGTTAAATACGCCCAACCGCAAGCGTCTGACCCGGGCGATGATCGAAGTTTTCGCGGGGGAGAAGAAATTTCCAAATTGGGAACACCAGCGGGAATATGTGGAGCGGGATCTAGATAAGTTACTGGGGGCTTCACGCTTCGCGGGATACGAGATCCAGCCGGTGGTATTCGGCTTGCATGGCGGCCCCGTTTTCGTTTATCTGAAGTCCGTACCGCGCTGGTGGCGTAAATACGCTAATTTTTGGCAGGTGCATCTGTTTAAGTAAAAATCCTTCCCGTTTTCCAATCAGGGGATAAGATTTAGCTTGCAAATCATTAGCGGTATTACTATGATTGTTCTTTAAAAAAAATAAGGAGGAGGTAATCAATGAAGAAGATGTTTGTTTACTCTTTGGCGTTGATCTTGGTTGTGGGTTCATTGTGCCAGGGTGCGGCCGCGCAGAATCGAAAAAAGGAAAAGTTGGCGATCATGCCTTTTAGCGAGAGCGGCTCCAAGATACAGGGCGCCGGCGCCGCTGCGGCGGACGTGCTTATCGAGGTGTTGGTCAAGAACAAGCGGTTTAGTTTGATCGAGCGAGAGCAGCTTGATGCGGTGATCAAAGAACAGAAGCTGGGTATGACCGGACTGATCGACGACGCTACCGCGGCCCAGGTCGGTAGACTGCTGGGCGTCAAGTACATGATCTTCGGCAACGTCAATGACGCCTCCGCCAAGAAGACCAAGAAAGTACATCGCCGCAAAAATCAGCCCCCCAAACCCTACTGGGAGATCGCTTGTAACGCTCTGGTTACCTGCCGTGTGATCGATATCGAAACCGGCGAGATCCTCTTTGCCGGCAAGGAGAAACGCCGCGGCACCAAAAGCGAGGAATACAGGGGAGAGAAGAAACAGAAAGGCGGCGCGGCCGAGAACGCCTTGGCGCGTATCGCCTTGAAATCCGCCGGTATCGTGGATAAGGATGAGGACATTAACGCGAAGTACCAGTCGGAGATAATCCAGCAGTTGCGTAACGCCACCTATCTTTTCCGCGACGATATCGCTAATATCTTCCCGCTGACCGGCTATGTGATCAAGATAGAGACGGCGGAATATCTTTATATCGATCTGGGCAAAGACGCCGGGATGAAGAAGAAAAAGAAA
>JAUXIB010000118.1 GCA_030621225.1 candidate division FCPU426 bacterium | reverse complement strand
GCGCAATATCTCAAGCTTTAGCTTGGGGATGAAGCGCCAAATAATGTCGCCCGCTTTGGCGGGCGCAATAGAAGCTTTTCTCTTTCATATTCGAAGGGGGAAAAGCTTGTGGTCGCCTGCCGGCGACCGTTCGGGACAAAAAGACCACCGGCCTTAGCCGGGGAATTTTTATTTTGTGAATGGGCCGTTAAAGAAGCCCAATCAAGAAGCTCCAAAGAGGGCAATCTGTGAAATCTGTGTAATCTGTGGATAGAGCCGTTTTTGACGTTCCCTTGGTCCTGCAGGGGGGGTCACGATGTTCCTTCCTATTTCCGACCCATCACCAGATTTTATTTGACATACCTCTAAAAATACCCATATAATAGTAAAGAATCTGCACACACAAAACTTAGCAACAAGGGAGGAAGGCATGGATGTTATCACACTGAAGGTAGCCACAAAAAGCAATCCCTCTACCGTGGCTGGTGCCATCGCCAACAATATCCGCGACAGCAAGCAGGTAGAAATAATGGTGATGGGACCGAACAGCGTAAATCAGGCAATGAAGGCCATCGCCATCGCTCGCGGATTTATGCAGAAAGAGGGCCAAGACTTAAGCTGCAAGCCGGAATTCAAGCACCTAACCATAGAAGGCCAGGAACGCAGCGCGATCAAGCTTGTGATCGGAGTTGAGCCGTATGACGGCCCCGTGCATGAAGACAAAGACGACTCGGCAGAAGCTACACCTGAAAGCACGGAAGAGTCTGGCGGTAGCGATTCAGAAGAACGAAGCAGTGACGGCGATGAGCCCTCGCTATAACCGGAGCTCGGGACTCGTAGTTCGTAGCTAGTAGCTAGTAGCTCGTAGCTCGTCCCGTACAGCGTCTTGCGTATAGCGCTTGCCCTACGTAGCCCCCATGTCTTCCTGTCGGAAGACGGGAATGGGGGCAGAGTGGGGTGTATTTCCAAGTCAAGCCCCCCGTTTCCGGTTTCCTGTATCCGGTATACTGCCTTCAGCATTCATAATTCAGAATTCTTCTTACACCGCTTACTTTGATTATGTGGAACGATCATCTGCTCCGGCGCCTTGAGTAGTACCCTGGCTCCAGCCGACACGGATTCAGTGATCCATACGTTACCACCAACTACCGCGCCCTTGCCGATCACGGTCTTGCCGCCAAGAATAGTCGCGCCGGCATAAATAGTAACCCCGCTCTCCAGCGTAGGATGCCGTTTACCTCCCTTGATCACCCGGCCACGCTCGTCCTTGGGAAAAGAAAGCGCGCCCAGGGTCACCCCCTGGTATATCTTAACATTATCACCAATAACAGTCGTCTCGCCGATAACGACCCCGGTACCGTGATCAATAAAGAAGCTCTTACCTATGCGCGCGCCTGGATGGATATCTATCCCCGTGCGGCCATGGGTACGTTCCGAAATAATACGCGGCATCAGGGGCACATCCCGTTTATACATTTCGTGCGCCAAACGATGCGTAGCAATTGCCTCTATGCAGGGATAGCTTAGAATGATCTCCTCGTAGGATTTCGCGGCAGGGTCTCCCTCGTATGCGGCCCGTACGTCATCTTTGAGCATCTGCCTGATCCCCGGCAGAGCCTCCAATACCCCGTCAACCGCGCGGGACGCCTTGGCGGCGCACGCACAACGCTTACCTTTTTTAACAACACAGCAATAATGGAAGCAACGTTCCACTTGTTCCAGTAAAATTGCTCGCGCCTCACCGAGCATCCGTCCGACAAAAAGCTCCTCCTCCCCCGCCTTAAATCTTTCCCCCTGAGTGTAGCCGGGAAAGAGCAAGACAAAAAGCTTATCCACCGCCGGATAAACGTGTTCGCGCTGCGGCAAACTAGCGCCGGAAAGATACGAGATGCCGCCGCGCCGCGTCATCGTCGACACGATCTTACGCACCAGCTCGTTGAACTTGCTTCGTTTAGCCATTATTTACCTCTCTACTTCTTTTGAAACCATCTCATCAAACAACACCTGCAACCTCGCGGTAACCGATCCGAGGCGGCCGTCACCAATTCTCATACCGTCAATCCGCGTAACGGGAGCCAGTTCGGTGATCGTACCGCTGACAAAGACTTCATCGGCTTTTTTCATACGCGCGACTTTAAAACGTACCTGGGCCAGCTTTAGCCGGGCCTTACGCGCTAATTGTATGACGCGTTTCCTGGTTACCCCGCTTAACATCCCCTCCTGCTCGGGCGAGGTATAGATGACCCCATTTTTAACGATAAATACGTTGGTCGCCGCGCCTTCAACTACGGTACCGTCAGAACGCACAAAAATGGCCTCATCCGCGCCACGCCGCACCGCCTCATCCCTGGCCAGAATATTAGGCAAAAGATTCACGGACTTCACAATACATTTGCCCCACCTTATCTCCGGCACGGTTATCGCCCGCAGGCCCCGCTGCCGCACACTACCTGTCTTCATCGCCCGCGTATAGGCCAGAAACGTAGGACGTATCCCCCGCCGCGGTATGACGTGCTGACGCGGACAAGCTCCCCGTGTCAGTTGAAGATATAATATCCCGTCATACGTGCCGCTCCGCCTGACCAACTCGCGCAATACGCACCTTAGCCCGGACAGAGTGTGCGGTAATTTCATCCTGATACCGGCAGCACTGGCCTGCAAACGCGCCAGATGATCATCCAGCGCAAAGATTTTTCCGGCGTAAACACTGATCACTTCATATAAACCATCGCCAAACTGGAAGCCCCGGTCCTCGACAGATATCCTGCCTTTAGATAAAGGCATATATTTCCCGTTTAGATATAATATCTCTTTCATAATATTCAATGCCCCTTCGTCGGCGCCTTCTGCTCTATCTGAACAACGGTAAAAGACCTGCCGGCGACAGGTTTCCCGGCCAGATTTAAGTTGAGGCGATAGACCCCCAGCTCTTTTAGCAATAAATTAAAAACGTCTTGGGTCAGGTAATTCCTAATGCGGCCCTTGAATTCATACAGCTTTTTGCCGGCGGGAGAAACGATCGTCAACTCACAATCGCGCTCCTCAACGGTGCCAACCACCTCAACGAAAACAGTGAAACGAGGATACTGGGTGGGAAGCTTGGTGGTGTGAATAAACTGAAAAAGTCCCGCCACCAAATATTTCCTGCTACGGCTATCCAGATAAACCTGATCGGCAAGAAGTATATTGATCTCTTCGTCCGTCCGCTTAGCCTTTTCTTTCTTCGGCGCCTTTTTCTTTTTAACTGCTTTTTTGGGCATGGTTCTGTTTCCCTTTTCTGTAATTCGAGGTCCCTTCATTCGCGCTACAACTACAGCGCACTTCTGTAATTATACAACGAAAATGCCGGCAGGAGGCTATAATAAAATCCTTCCTTCTCCCCCCTCCCTTGAGGGAGGGGACAAAGGGGAGGGTGACTTCCACCCTCTCTGTCGCCCGTAGGGGCGTATTGCAATACGCCCCTACAAGCAATTCATGCTGGTATAGGATGTATTCGCCTTCGACACGTAGGGGTTTGATTCATCAAACCCGTTTTTTCGGGCGCGATCCTACGTCGCTGCTCAAGTCAAAAATCACCTCGCTAGCTATGTAGGACAGATGAATCGCACAAGCAACTAGCAACCAGCAACGAGCAACCGTTTCGTTGTTAGCGCGTTTTACTCCCAAGTATAAAATATCTTCCACAGGGTTTCCAGCTCCGCCAAGCCGCGAAAGTCAGCGGCATGCGAGACCAACAGGGCCTGCTCGATGGTGGCGTTATGACGCAAGCCGGACAAAAACGCGCGGAATTTTTTCTCGCCGAATTTCTGACGCAGAAAATATATGACGCTGAATGACTGCAGATAATAAAGCCGTATAAAACCTTCGCTGGAACCAGCGGGTATACGGCGCAATTCGATAAAATCCTTGAAAGGAATATACTCGCGTTTCAACGGCGCGAAATGCTCCTGGAGCTGAAAATACCCGGCGGTTTCCCTGCCGCGAAAAATAAATTTTGCCTCCTCGCATTGGGCGATACCTTCATGCAACCACAGAGTGTCATCGCCATAGTAGTGGCCGTAAACGATATGCGCGATCTCGTGCGGTAGAAGCCAGCTATCTATCGCCTGCTGCGGATATATATATATTTCCAAGTCAGGCCAGGAAGCCGAGCCGCCCTGCCAATCCCGGCTATGCGGAATCAGACGAAGGTATTCGTTCTTGTCGTGACAAACGAAAAGCTTGATCATCTTTCCCGCGAGAAAATTAGCGGGGACATCCAGCTCCTTGCAGATCTCAAAAAAAACCCCCTCAACGGCAGCGATAGTCTCAGCCGCGTCAGACTTCTGCTGGTAAAAGACCTTGAAATGCCTAAGATAGGTATAGTCAAATTCATAAGTTTTTAGTCTACGCAAGCTGTGCTGGACGGCATCACCGTAGATACTGCCAAGCACAATCGCGCCGATAAACGCCACGGCGTAACACCCCTTGAGGTATAACAGTCCACGGCCGCGCAGCGCAGTCTTGAGCACACGGTAATTGCGATACTGGCTTAATTCCTCCAGAGCATAGACAGAGGCCTGCTCTGCCGCTGACGTCTCGGATAAATCTTTAAAAATAGTATGCGCCGCTGAAAGTTCTCCGCTCAACGCCAGGAAAACCGCCAGGTTATATCGGATGATATCATCCTCAGGAAGCCGGTGCAGCGCCAGGCGCAGCAATTTCGCGCCATAAAGGACATCTCCCTGCTTGAGATGTTGATTCAATTGGACGTCGAGCGCGCGATCGGAGGTAGCGATCAACTTGAGCAACGGTTTTGGCCGCCGCGCAGCGTAAACCAGGGCCCGCATACCGATGTAAAGGCAGAGCCCGCCGAGGACAAGGCTGACCGCCAAAGATTGAAAATAGACAACATTGTCAAAGAGAGAAGCTCCCGTAACCTGTGCCAATTTCAAACGCAGATTATATTCAAAGAGAATAAAGATCAAGCCGGCCAAGGTAGCGAATACAGCGAGCAACGCGGCAGTGAGACGCAACGAGACGCGAAGCAATCGCCTGCGCGCAACAGAAGACTTTACCCGGTGCGGAATTTTAATCATCGGAAACATTTTAACTCATTTTGTTTTCTGGTGATATATGAATCGTATATGGATGCTGCCGAAAAACTATCTCGCAGATTACGCAGATAACAGATACACGGATTACGCTGATAACAGCCGCCCATCCGCGTAATCGGCGAACAGAATCAGCGTAATCAGCGATATCATTTTTATCCCGCACAGCAGTCGGATTTGTTATAGTTGTTTAAAGTCAGTCGTTAGTCGTTGGTATCTGGTATCTAGTTTAGCCAACGAATTTCGCTGAACAAGATACGAGAAAGAGTTCATGTATAAAAAACTAATTAACATATCCGTAACCTGGCTTCTCCTGGCGCAACTTATCCCGGGACAGGCGGAGGTGTGTTTAAATGACAACGCGATATGGATCGACAACCGCTGGGCCGCTGCCGGAGCAAGCGAAGCAAAACTACGGAGTTTGTTCGATCGCATCGCCAAGCTCGGCATTACAGACATATATCTCGAGGTGGGAACATTTAAAAAAGATGGTTCGCTGCTGGGTACTTCCCCGACACTATCGCTACCTGAACCAATCGTTTTCTTCAAAAAAGCGGTATGTGATTTCAACCAACTGCGGAAAACACGTTTAAACCTGCTGGCCTGGCTCAAAGCCGATGGCAGTAACATAGACCTGACTAAAGAACGGACCCGCCGCGAAATCATCTTCGCAGTGGAATACTTGATAGGATCAGGCTTCCGAGGAGTGATCTACGACATACACCCCAACCCAAAACCGCCGGGGGCTTTCCTGGCATTACTGGAAGAAAGCCGCAAAACTATCGGCTGGAGCCGCGCCCTAGCCGTCCGCGCTTCGGCCTGGGGCGCAGAATACGACCGTTGGCACTGGGACAGCGAATTCTATCAGTCCGCCAGTAAACCGGTAAGTTATCTTGAAGTATGTTTATTTGACTCCCGGACTACAGACAAGAGCGAATATTACGAATGGATAGAAAACAGCCTAGTGAACATTACGCAGTCGATACCCGTTGCCAAACAGGATGTGCTGCGCTTATCACTGCCCGCACACAACGATAAATCGGACGAAAGCGCAACTCACCGGGTAATAGTAGAAAACCTGGAAACATCGCTC
The DNA here is from genome assembly GCA_030621225.1 of candidate division FCPU426 bacterium. Lineage (GTDB taxonomy): Bacteria > Oederibacteriota > JAUXIB01 > JAUXIB01 > JAUXIB01 > JAUXIB01. The sequence continues at coordinate 1,841 of JAUXIB010000118.1, read as the reverse complement.
GCGGGAGTACGCCGGGCCCTGCCTGATATTAGGATAAGGAAGAAAGCGATTAGCGGCTTCTCGGTATTTAGCGAGCAAGATATGAACGAAAAAGAATGGGGATTAGTGGAACGATTTTTGAAACCTGAATTCCCGCCTCCTACTTCGCTCTACGAGCTACGAAGGACAAGTCCCTGGGAATGACAGGCGCTTGGTGTTGTGGAAATGACAGCCGAAGACGACGGCGGGAAGCCGCGAAGAAACGGCCCTTAATCCAGTTCATCCAGCAGGCTTTCCAGATCCAGCTCTTCCTCCCCGGCTGTAACTCCCTGTTCCGCGGTGGAAAGATCAGACGCCGGCACCTCCGCCTCCGGCGCGCTTCCCTGCGCCTCGTCTGCGGTAACCGCGGGGAATTCTTCCACATCGCCTAATTCCTCCGGCAAGCCCTGCAAATCGTCCGCGAAATCCGGCAAACCATCCTCGATAGCCAACGCGGCAGACTCCCGCTCCGTGTCGTTATCGCTACTGATCACCTCGTGTTCCTGCCAACCTAATCCTGCCGGTTCCGTTTGCGGTTCCGGCGACGGCCCTTCACTATCAGCCAAAAGCTGATCAATATCTATCATAGCGGGCTCCCCCGCCGCGTCATCAGGTAAAACTGGGCCTGCCTCAACTTCTGGTAACGGCGGCGCAACCACGCCCGCATCTTCTTCGACCACAGCGACAGCAGCCGGGGACACGCCGGGCAAAGGAAGCACACTCGTATCATCCGCGGGTAATTCTGTAGCCGCCACTTCCCCCGCGTTCTCTGCCGCAAGGATCTCTGACAACGCTGTATCTTGAGCGCGTTCTTCCGCAAGGGGCAATTCAAAAACACCGATTTCCTCATCGACCGACGCCTCCTCACCCGCCGGTATCTCCGGCAACTCCTGCGGCAAGGCGGCCGCGCCGTTATCAAGCGGCAGCTCCGGCAAGGCCAGCGAATCTTCTCCGGCTGACCCAAGAACCGATTCCGGCGTAGGCGACGGTTCCGGCTCTAGATCCAAGGTAGCCTCGGCATCAATAATGCCCTCCTGCTCGATCAGCTTGCGAACAAAAGCCACGATCTCTTCCTCATCGGGCCTGATACGAACGACCTCTTTATAGGCCAGCAAGGCCCTGGCCCTGTCTCCCATCAGATAATAGCTATTAGCCAGCATATAATAGGCGCGGTAACTCTCCGGCTCCTGCCGCAATACCAGCTTGTATTCGGTGATCGCCTTCCCAAGACTACGGCCATTATAATAAGCGTCACCACGCTTGAGATGGTCTATATTGCCCGTGCTGGCCACAGCGCATACCGCAGCCGGGAGCATCAAGATAGCAATGACTAATTTTCTCATTTCACTAATCATAGTAACAAATGATAGCAGATTCTCATGGATAATGATAGTGGCAATTGATCTGCGGCTTCCGCCTTCGCCCCCGTTCAGTTCATTGTTCATAGTATGTAGTATGTTATGCCACATCCTACATCCACCGAACTACGAACCATTTAGCTACTGTCTACCGACCCCTGCCTGCCCTACGTAGCCTCTTGTCCTTCGAAGCCTCCTGACCTTCGTAGCACGAAGTGCGAAGTAGGTTGGCGTAGTAGGATTGGCGAAGTAGGGACCCCTAGCCCCCGGTATCCTGTATCCGGTATCCCGTATCCTATTTGCCCGACAGCAAATTCCTATTCATCTCATCCATCAGCAGCGCCCTGGTGCGTTTATCAGTCAATATCTCCTGCATATTCGCGGGTTCGTATACGATCCACACCTTCCCCTGTTTTTTCAGCCTGATTCTCACCGGGACCTTGAAAATACCCGTTTGGTCTTTTA
>JAUXIB010000141.1 GCA_030621225.1 candidate division FCPU426 bacterium | reverse complement strand
GACCGCTTGGCCTCCGACTTGGTCAGGGGTCAGGGGGTCAGTAAGTCTAGGGGTCAGCCTGTGGAGTTGATTAAGTTTAGATTAGGGCGTACGCGAAAGGCCATCATAATTATGTGATGGCTTTTTTTGGTAAGTGCCCATTTTTGCCTGCCCTTCGTAGCCCCTGCGTCTGCTTGCCAGCAGACAAGCGGGGGGGGGGGGCGCAGTAGGGTCAGGGGTGCGCATGTCCGCCGTAGCCCTTGACGAAGGCGGATGTTAGGATAAGATCAGTTGGAAGTTAGCTGATCTTTTCTTTTAAACCGGCCCTGAACCACTCACTTCGTTTGGGTTCAGGGCAAGGAGGGCATGATGCCACGAGTGACGAGGGACCGACTATCCAGGAGTGATCTGAGAAGCAGACTGGACAAGATTGACAGCGAAACGATCCTGAAGGGATTAGGGAAGTATGGCGAAGCTTGGTTACTGGCCAAGCAGGGGATGTGGCGCAAAGGAAAGGAAATCTTGAAGGATTACCCTGAGTTGGCAGGAAAACTGGCTGCAGGGGGTAGGGGGGTTACCGCCGGTTTTAGAGAAGTAGCCAGGATCGCAGGACGTGATCGAGCGGATGATATTACTGTTGAGAGGTGAGAAGGTGATGTTGGACAAGGATTTGGCCGAGTTGTATGAGGTTGAGACCGGAGCTCTGAATCGTGCGGTTAGCCGGAATATCGATCGTTTTCCTGGGCACTTCATGTTCCGTTTGAGCAAGGAAGAAGTCGGAGCTTTAAGATGCCAAAATGGCATCTTAGAAACGGGACGCGGAAAACACAGCAAGTATTTCCCCCAGGCTTTTACGGAACAAGGTGTAGCAATGCTCTCTAGCGTTCTGAGAAGCAAGAAGGCGATCCAGATAAACATCAAGATCATGGACGCTTTCGTGCGTTTGCGGAGGGTGCTGGAGACCAACAGGGCGCTGGCACGCCGGATTGATGAGCACGATAGAAAGCTGGCGCAACACGGTATGGCAATCTCAGTGGTGGTTGATGAGATAAAGAAACTCACCTCACCGCCGGAAAAACCAAAACGGAAGATTGGATTCTGACCCGTGAAAGAAAACCTGCCCAGGGGGTTCGGGTTTCAGTTGACGATAAAGGAAGCGCGTTTTCTAAGGTCGCAATTTGCGACCTTAGAAACGATGCACGCGATGAGGGGGTCAGGTTGATCTTCCCCCGATTTAGCGGACACGGAGTTAAGCAATATTGTTCATCCGCTCATACTCCATAGGGCTTTTGAAGTCCAAAGATGAGTGCCGCTGTCGGCAGTTGTAGAACAGTTCAACGTAGTTAAACAGACTCAGTATAAATAGTATTTAAGATATATTGACATATCCAATACATAGTGATATAGTGAATGCATGGACACACAAGCAATATTTAAAGATCTTAATGAAGAACTAAAAAAGCAAGCCATGAAACGAGAGCTCATTATATGTGGCGGTGCAGCTCTGATTTCTATGGGAGTTATATCTCGTCGTACGAGAGATGTAGATGTTATTAAGCCTGAGCTTGATGATGATTTGTTGAAAGTTGCTGAGATAATTGCTGGAAAGCATGAGTTATCTGAAGATTGGCTCAATAATGGCCCGGCAGGTTTGGCAAAGGATCTTCCTGGAGGATGGGAGAAACGATGTGTTACTGGATATGAAGGTTCTAATCTTGAAATAAGGATGTTGGGCAGAATGGATTTGATTCGATCGAAATTATATGCGGCTTGTGATCAAAGTGAGCATTTACAAGATTTGGTTGAATTAAAAGTGACTGAAGAAGAATTAAAAGAAGCAGAAACTTGGGTTCTTGAGAAAGACGCATCGGCATTATGGCCTGAGATAGTGCGAGAGTGTATTAAAGAATTGAAGAATCAGAGGAAAGATGAATAATAAGAACAAGCAGCATGATATCATAATAAAATGGAGTTCGCTGGGGATAGCGTTTGCTGTCGATGCGAAATCGTCTATTCACGCCGATCCGGAGAAGACTCTGATTTCGTCGCTTGTTACATGTAATTATGATCGGAAGCTTCTTCGGCTTATCTTAACTTGGTTTCAAGAATACAGTGATTTAGTGCACGTGGAACGACTCCTAGCGCTTATGAAGACGCTCTCAGTGATTGAATTAGCTTGGCTAGGGGGAATTGCAAGTTACCAGGAGGAAAGCGGTGATATTCGATGGAGGGCAATAACGAGGGAAATCAAGAAGTTGAGAAATGAAGCGGTTCATTTTCCTCAATCAAAATTCGAAAAACTTCAGCTAAAAAGAATAGGAACGGATAAGCATTTCAAGTCTTTTAAACTGAATATCCCGACTATCAAATTAGACTCGAAGAAGAAGATAAAGCCGAGGAAGTATACTATTAAGAATAACATTTGGCTACGTATGCGAGCGCTTTTTGGAGCCAATTGGAGAGCGGATATTGCCGCGGCGTTGTTACTTGGAAAAATATCGAACGCTTACCAGGCTAAGAAGTATTTTGGGTGTTCTTATGAAACCGCGTATAGGAATCTGAATTATTTGATGGAAGCTGATGTTAAGAATATTGTGAATTGTATGTAAATGGTTTGAGGGACACAGTTGAGGTGTGAAAGATAGTTTTTTGCAAGTGCCCATTTTTGCATGTCCTTCGTCTTGTCCGCCATAGCACCGAAGGGACGAAGGCTGAAGCCCGGAGAGCGACGGCGGACCTGTCACACCTGCGCACTTGTCTCGCCATAGCTCAAAGAGCGATGGCGGAAGCAGGTGTCCAATTCAAGGGAACGGAGCAGGAAGGGAAGGGTACAGGGGACCTGGCTCCGTCATTAGTAGGGTCTCAACTATTTAATACTATCAACCAACGGATGCCGATCGTATTTCTCGTTGTCGTCAGTCGGGAAAAGGTCATAGTGAAATTCCCACCAAAAAACGCCCCGATACTTTTCCTGCTTAACCCATTCGACTTTTTTATTGAGGCTCAACGCATTTTCGATGGTGACAAAGTTCTTTTTGTCCGGACTGAAGTAGTAGGGCACGTCTGCTTTTTTGTCGTATGATTCCGTCCATCCCTGCTCGAGCAACGCGGGTAGTTCGGTGTAACTAAAATACCTGCCTTTTTCTTTGAGGTTTCCGTCGATCTTCTCTCCGGGGGAGATGCCCTTGTAGATAAATCCGTAGTTTGCCAAACCGATACATAGTTTTTCGTTAGGGAACTTCTCCCACCCCTTTAACAATTTTTTTATCTTATCGAACGGGGTATTATGGCTGGCAGTGTCAGCCCAGATCCCTCCGCCCAGGTCATAGGCCATAATGTTTACCCAGTCCACACTTTTACAAACCTTTTCCGCCATAACCGGCGTGTATCCCTCCCCGGTACGCATCGTCAGCGCCGTCGTAAGAAAATACTCCTGGCCATCGTTCTGCCGCAAGCCTTCCAGGGCCTGCCGCAGCTCTATCATTAACTTTGTGTGCAACTCAAGGTCTACTGTACGCTCCCAGTCTATTTCTATGCCATCGTAGCCGTACTTTTCTACAAAGGCCGCCATCACCCGTGCAAACGTCACCCGTTTCTTATCGTCTCTCGCTACAGGATTAAACTGCTCCGTCCCCGGTAGTGAGATCAATACCTTAACGTTATTCTTATGGGCGTGAGCGATCAGTTCTGATACGAGAGCACTACCCGAAGCTCCGTCCGGGTAACTATGGTCAAGGACCAGTTTTTTCATTACGTCGTCTGCCGAAGATTCAAAGTCCTTTGCCTCCCATTTAGGCCCAGCTATTAGATAGATGAAGTCATACTTGCTGTAATCTGTACGCGCTAACTGCCTGCGGCTTTTGATCCTCTTTCCTACCAGATAAATCGCATGCAGCATGGTATATCCATTCTTGGATTCCGAATTTGCGCTTTTCATTTTTGCAGGCTCCTTTTTGAAATCCTCGCTTTTTTTCTCCTGGGCAACCCCTAAACTAACAAACGCGACTACCATTGCCAAGAAGATAATGATGTTTTTCATTGCGTTCCTGTTTCAGGATAACAGACCCCGTATTTTAGCATAATAAGGATGGGGAGCATACTTGAGATAGTCAAAGTATTTTACCCTTGTCCCACCCCGGAGGTGAAACTATACTTCCGCTTTCGTCAACCTACTTCGCCCCTGCGCTTGTCTGCTGACAAGCGCAGGGGCTACGAAGGTCAGGGGACTACGGCGGACATGCAGGGCTGGCTGTAGTACCAGGAGGTCTGTGATAAAACCTGGTCCCAGGTAACCCCCGTTTTTATTCACCTTAGCATCTCCGGCGAGACGTCTTCGCTCCGGCCCCATTCCTTTTCCGGATAGAACTGTCGCGTCACCATCTCCTTATAGAGCCCGTTCTTGGCCATCAGCTTCTGGTGCCGGTCCTGCTCGATCACCCGCCCATCGTCGATAACGACTATCTTGTCGGCGTTGCGCACGGTGGACAGGCGGTGAGCAATGATGAACACGGTGCGGCCCTTCATCAGCCGCGCCAGGGCCTTTTGTATCACCTGCTCCGCCTCGGTATCGACCATCGAGGTGGCCTCGTCCAGGATGAGGATGCGGGGGTCGACGAGAAACGCCCTGGCGATGGCGATGCGCTGCCGCTCCCCGCCGGAAAGGCGCACCCCCCGCTCGCCGATCAGGGTGTCGTAGCCGTCCTTCAATTTCTTAACGAAACCATGCGCGTGCGCCGCCCTCGCCGCCCTGATGATCTCCTTATCGCTCGCCCCGGGCCGGGCATAGCGGATGTTCCCTTTTATCGTATCGTTAAAGAGGAAGGTCTCCTGCAACACCATGCCGATGTTGCGGCGCAGCGACTCCTGCGTCACCTCGCGCACGTCCACCCCGTCCACCAGGACGCACCCCTTAGCAGGGTCGTAGAAGCGGGGGATCAGGTTGACCAGGCTGGTCTTGCCGGCGCCGCTGCGACCGATGATCGCCACCGTCTCGCCGGGAGCAGCGGAAACGGAGACGTGCCGCAGCACGGTGTCGCCCGTATCGTATTTGAAGGACACCTCTTTGATATCCACCCCGCCTTTGACCTTCTTCAGCTCCAGCGCGCCCTCCTTATCCTTGACGCTCGGTTTCTCTTCGAAGAGCTCGAACAGGCGGGCGATGGAGACCAGTGCCTGGTTGAGCATGTTGTGCAGGCGGGCCATCTGGCCTATCGGCCGGTAGAAGCTCTGCATGTATCTGATGTAGACAAACAGCATCCCCGCCGTCATCATGCCCAGCGCCGCCTGGCGGGCGACATACCAGATCAATACTACCAGGCCGAGGGCGGTGATCAGGTGCAGGCCCGGGAAGAAAGTGCCCCACATCCAGATGCTCTTGGCGTTGGCCTGCCAGTAGGCGCGACTGCTCTTTTCGAAGAAGGCGACCTCCGGTTTCTCGCGCGCGAAAGCCTTGATGATCTGAATGCCGCCGATGCGCTCCTGCAATTTGACATTGATCTCGCCCAGCTCCTTGCGGATGCGGCGGAAGACGGGTCGGATATAATTCGCGAACAGCCATAAGCCGGTGACGAAGACGGGCACCGGCGCCAGTGCGATCAGGGCCGCCCGCCAGTCGATGACAAAGAGGATGGTGATCGCGGCGATGATGTGAAAGACATTACTGATGATGTCGTCGGTACCATGCACCACCATCGTCTCTATCGCGCCGACGTCGTTGCTCACGCGTGACATCACATCGCCGGAACGCTGCCGGTGAAAGAAATCCAGCCCGAGCTTCATCAGGTGCTGGTAACACCGCATGCGCACGGTATAGACGAACCTCTGTCCCAGAAGGCTCATCATCACCGAACGGCAGGCGGAGAAGACCCGCGCCGCCAGCGTCACGCCCAGATAGACGGCGATCAACCCCAAAAGCGGCTCGAGGTTGCGTGGCACCGCCACCTTGTCGATGATCTCCTTGATGATCAGGGGACTATAGAGGCCTGCCCCGGTGCTCAGCAACATGGCCAAAAAGGCGAGGGCGATCTTATACCAATGCGGAGAAAGCAGCCTGTAGAACCATGCCAGCATACGGCGGTCGGTGATCTTCAGCGGCGGGGTCTCGCTATCCATGCCCCCCATCCTGCGCAACCCTCTTACTCCCATGTTCATGATGCCTTCCTCCCCTTCAGGTGTTGCTCCGCGTTCTCCGCCATGCGGCGCAACAGCTCCAGCGCTTTTTCCTTCTCCGCGCCGTTTAGCCCGCGGGCCAGCACGCCGCTCCAGCGCCTTTGCAGCCGGCGAAAGGCCTCGATCTTCTCCGCGGCCTTATCGGTCAGCGTTATCACCCGCACCCTGCCGTCTTGCGCCGACTTCTTCCTGCGAATGAAGCCCTGGTCGACTAGCCGTTTGATCGATCTGGCTATCGCCCCCTTGTCCAGCCGCTGCCGGCGCGCGATGTCCGTCTGGGTGACCTCCCGGTCCTTTCTCAGGGCACGGTGCAGGTGCAGCAGGATCCGCATCTGGCCGGGGCCTATGTTGTAGGGCTTGAGCTCGCGGTTGAGATAAGCGTCGCGACGGCGGTAGAGCATTGATATCAACCGGCCGAACGATTCGTGTTCTCTATGCTTCATCGTCTCCTCCCACGTATATAGTTATAATAGCAACTATGATACCGATATTAGTTGCAGTGTCAACTATTTTTCCTGCGGTGTTAGGCAAACTTCAAAACTGGACAGTTTAAACTTCAAAAGTGGACACCTCCGAACACGAACTTGGAGTTAGGTATTAAGCGTTCATCCCCTCCCTTGATGGGAGGGGATAAAGGGGA
>JAUXIB010000034.1 GCA_030621225.1 candidate division FCPU426 bacterium | reverse complement strand
ATACGATAGCAGGATCCTTGGTTCAGGGGATTTTGTGGGTGAGATATGGGAGAAGTTGGAGGAGGGAGGAGCACAGAAAAAAAGACTTAGCTTGGAGGAGTTAGTAAGCAGAATATGCTGTTATTGCGAGGTAGATGTGCGGAAGGTGCTGGATTGGAGAAAACAGAAGGGGACGAAAAAAGCCAAAGCCTTGATATCAAGTGTCGCACAAAGAACATTCAAGATGTCAGGAGTAGAGATAGGCAAGAGACTGAAGCTTACATCCTCGAGGATAAGCCAGTTGAAGTATGCGGGAGAGAAGCTACTGGAGGATAGAAGCTGCGCTCTGGCAATTGCGAAGCTAATTTGCTAGACGGATAATTTAAAGAGTTGCTTGGAGCTGTTGAACGGGGGACGAGTCCGCCTGCCATTGATGTTCTGACGTAAATCAAAAAGCTAAAACGCGAGTAGGCCAAAAACTGTCATGAATTTGGATAAACATTGACGAAATTTGTTATTACCGGGTGCGAAGAATAAATGTTGTCTGCACCCGGTAACACGGGGCATACAAGCTAAACGCTTGCTTTAATAGATACCGTTAATAACCAAGATGAGAACTATTTATTGTTTATTCTTAGTATATTTGATATTTTAAACATGACCCTTATGCTTGCTTATGCTGCTCTTATGCCCCTTGACAATATTTGCCACATATACTATAATTCCCCCCTCGGTTTATATATCATTATGACTAATCAAGGCGCTAAAAAGAGAAGAATGAGGGGATTTCGCTGGCTCTATCCCGGAATGCGGCTAAAGAGGTGGGGAACCTTGTTGGTTGTTTCTACGCTTTTTGTGGCGGTTGGTGCGATGGGTGTTTTTGGCGATGTTTTTCGCGGTATCCACATCCGCATAGATTTTCTGGAGCAGTTCGTAAGTCACGCACGGAAGTTAAAATTCATAGACATCTTACTGGTGATGCTCGGTGTGATCGGCGCAATCTTCGCTTATCGGCGGGGATTATACTCCGTGCTGTCGATTTTCAGGCCGCATTCCGGTCAGGGCGAAGTAATGGGCGAGCTTTTCCGCCGGGCGCGGTTACGGCGTGGTCCGCAGGTCGTAGCCTTGGGCGGCGGCACTGGGCTGCCCGGTTTGCTCAAGGGTCTCAAGGAATACACCAGCAATATCACCGCGGTGGTGACAGTGGGAGATGACGGCGGGAGCTCGGGGCGCCTGCGCCGAGATTTCAAGATGCTGCCCCCTGGTGATATTCGGAATTGTCTGATGGCTTTGGCGGACACAGAACCGCTGATGGAACGGCTTTTTCAGCACCGCTTTCACAAGCGAGGGGATTTGAAGGGGCATAGCTTTGGTAATCTTTTCATTACCGCGATGACCGAAGTGACCGGGGATTTTCGGACGGCGATAAAGGAGTCCAGCAAGGTTTTGGCGATACAAGGGGATGTTGTACCGGTCACCTATCAGAATATGATCCTCAAAGCGAAGCTTGCGGACGGCAGGGTAGTGGAGGGACAGAGCAACATTGGTCAAAGTGGTAATATTCAGCATGTTTTTTTGAAATCGTCCCGGGTCAAGGCTTCCCCGGAAGCGCTTAGTGCCTTGCGTCAAAGCGAGGCAATTATCTTGGGTCCGGGCAGTTTGTTTACCAGTGTTTTGCCGGATCTTTTGATACCGGATGTAACTCGTGCGATAAATGATACGCACGCGGTAAAGGTCTATATCTGTAATGTTATGACCCAGCTCGGAGAGACTGATGATTTCAGTGCCGCCGATCATCTGGAGAAACTGTTGGAGAATAGCGATTTGAAAGAGATTAACTACGTGTTGGTTAACGATGCTGAAATTCCACCGCGTTTGTTGAAAAAATACGCGCGCGAGGGGGCGCGTCCGGTAGCGGTAGACCAGCGGCGATTGGAAAAATTGGGTGTGAGGGTTATCAAAGGTGATTTTCTGAGTGAGAGCGATTACGCTCGACATGACCCGTATAAATTGGCTAAAGCGATAATGAGGTTGATTTTGATTTGATTTGGGGCGGTCTTTTGTGCTATAATAGGCTTGGTAAGTTTTGATGAGTCCTATTTGGACCTAGATTACAATGGAAAAAGTTCATCCAGCATTTTTCTTGACCGGCTTACTTATGCTCGTTGTGCCGTTCCTTTTTATTAGGATCTGGCGGGCCAGACGACCATTGGTAGTGCGCTTTTTTATCTGGGGTATCATTGCCTGGGGGCTGGTCTTTTTCCTTGGTGAAGTGTTCAACCAGATGTTCAAGGGGGATATCCTTGGCTTTTTAAGCGGTAGAATATCCGCTTCCCATACGCTGGTATCGGAGGTGTTTTATATCGCCCTTGTCTTTACCCTAATAGAATGCGGTCTGTTGTTGCTGGTGCTGTTGCGGGGCGGTTACCAGGCGGCCAACTGGAACCAGGCTGTATCCCTGGGTTTGGGGTATGGGTTTATCGAAATGATGGTCTTTGGTCTGCTTTGGTTGGGAGCGGTTACAGCGGTTTTTTTACGGGCTGATAAGTTGCCGGGCGAAGTGGTGAACCAGTTGTTGACTATGCCCTGGCAGAATTTCGCGGCGCCTGTTGTAGAGCGTTGTTTCACTTTTTTGGCGCATATCTACAGCGTGGTGTTAATATCTTATGCGATACGCACCGTGCGTTGGCGGCACTTATTGTGGGCGATCACCTATAAGTTGGCTTTTTATTCTTTGATTGCTTATGGTTGGGTGAAATACGGGTACCGTTCTTTGATGGTGGATGTCAAGGTTACCTGGAACATAGAGCTGGCGGTGATAGCTTTTGGCGGCTTAGGGTTGGCTGGCCTGCTTTATCTGGGTTACAGTTACCTGGAGATTGACAAAGTAGCTCGTCAGAAAGATGAGGAGGAGAAGAGTAAGCGGGAAGGGGAGAAAGAACAGCGGGAGAAAAAGGGGCAGTCAGACGGGGGTACGCCGGACGGTGGGGGATCTGCAGTTATTGCCGACGGGGGCACTAGCTGAACCTGGCCTAGCGCGCAGTAGGACGGAGTGCAAAGGCCTGGGGTAAACCCTGTACGGAGGCAAGGAATGGGCTTTTTCGACGCTATTAAATATCCGAAGGTGGGGCTGTATAAGCGGGCCATTAAGACGAATTCCTCTGATCATCAGCTTCGCGTTAAGTTGGGCGAGGTATACCTGAATATCTTCAAGGAGAGTGGTAGGGAAGAATTTCGCGAAGAGGCAGTCAGGTCGTTTGAGGCTGCTAGAAAGATGGGTAATACCAATGCCGTACTTTTCCTCGGCATTGGAGAATTTCTTGAAGAGACAGATAACTTGGATGGGGCGAAGAAGGTCTACCGCGAGGGGATCGATAGATTTGTCGCCCGCGTGCGGAAGTCTCCCTCGTGTAAAGAAGAACACGCGCTTAATGTCGTTCAGCTTTACAAAAAGGTGAACAAGCTGGCCGAGGCGGGTATTGAGATAGACGGGGTGCGCGAGCAGTTAGAGACCGTTCCCAAGTCTTTGCTGGTAATGCTGGATGATTTGTCAAAGAAGTAGGTCTGTAACGTAAGTTTGCTAAAGACGCCCGTTCTATACGGGCGTCTTTTTTTGTAGGTTGATAGCGTTGAAAAAGTCTTTTACCACCAAGTCACCAAGACACCAAGGAACATCTTTTTTAGATAACGACAACTGGCACTTTTTAGTTATTAGGGGAGCAGTTATTGTTTTTTGCGGGGCATTTGACGGCAAACGATAGGCACAGAGGAAATCCGAGGCACCAAGAGAGAAGGGCTGACGCTTTTTTTGTGAACTCCGTGTCTCTTATCCCTTTGTGTCTGGCCTTGCCTTCAAGTGCTCTGTTAAGATCAACAATTGCTATCCTCGGAGCGGAGAGAGGTGCTTTGTTGTTAACCCAGTGGAGTTTTTCTTAGTGCCTTGGTGTCTTGGTGGTGAAGAGCTGTTTTGGGCGCTTTCTTCCCACTTCCCGTATACCGTGTACGGGCGTAGCCTCCCCTTGTGTTTTGTTGGTTGTTAGTTATGGGTGATTGATTTACAATAGCGAGTATTAACAACAAACAACTATTAACTAAGCGAAAGCCGATTATGGATAGCTTCCCTATAGATTACCACCTCCACACTAAATGGTGCGAGCACGCTTCGGCGGAAATGCGTGATTACGTGGAGCGGGCGATAGAGTTGGGGCTCAACGAGGTGGGTTTTGCCGTGCACATGCCGGTAAAAGATCAGCCGCACGAGAAGGACTCTCTTACTGAGCGGGAAGTGGAGAAATACGCAAGTGAAATAGAAAAACTGCGCGGTGAATATGCTAGTGGGATAAAGATCAGGATGGGGGCGGAATTTGACTATTACCGGGAAAAGCCGTCAAAAATAGAGCGTTATATTGCCGCCTATGACTTTGACTACCTTTATGGTTCGATGCATGATATTGATGGCTGGCTTTTTGATTGGGCTGAGTATGCTGATGAGGGGTGGAAGAAGTTGGGAGTGGAGGAGGCATACGAGAAGTATTTCAAGCTGCTCGTTACGGTAGCGGAGTGTGGTTTGTTCGATATCCTCTCTCATTTTGATCTGATCAAGAAATTCGGTCAGCGTCCTGCGGGGAGCGTGTTGCTGTTGGCGGAACCGGCGCTGGCCGCGGCAGCCGCTGCGGGAATGGTGCTGGAGCTCAACTCTTCCGGCTGGCGTTTTCCCTGCGCGGAACTGTATCCATCCCCGGAGATATTGGTGAGCTGGCGGCAACGAGGGGGAACGATCACTTTTGGTAGTGACGCGCATTGCCCAAAAGATGTCGGCCGCGACTCAGCCCGCGCGCTCCAGGTGGCCAGGCAAGCTGGTTTTGATCAGTGCGTGGTGTTTGAAAAGCGGCAAAGAAAGCTTATAGAATTCTGAATTATGGTTCTTCTCCAATTTAGTTGGTGGCGAGAAGTCGAGAAGGCTATCCGGCCATATTCTGTTTAATATTGGAGTGTCCGGAGGACCAACCACAGAGCGACTATTGCCGGCGAGTGCACTGAGTTGTGAATAGAGGAAAGTACTCTGTGAAAACTCTGTGTCCTCTGTGGCTCTGTGGTGAAAACACGGTACTCGTAGTTCATAACTCAGAACTGATAAGTGAATATATCAAACACTCTCAGACGCCATAGACGCTTGCTCCTGGCCCTTTTTGTTTTCTTCATTGCCTTCATCGCGTACCTCAAGACGCTTGCTCCCACCATCGTTACGGAGGGTGACAGCGGCGAATTTATTACTTGTATCGGCACCAGAAGTGTTCCGCACGAGCCCGGTTACGCCAGCTATCTGCTCTTGGCGGCTGCTCTGGGGAAGGTGATGCCGGGCGGCCTGGAATGGGGACTGAATTTATCTTCTGCCCTGACTGCTGCGCTGGCGGTATCGCTGGCGGCACTGCTCTTCTTTCGCCTGGCGGTATACCTTTTTCCGGCGGCGGTTGGTTGGCCCCTGTCGGTTGTTTGTCTGGCCGTTCTGGCCTTCGCCTTCTCATTGAACTTTTGGGAACAGGCAATAATCACCGAGGTGTATGCGCCTACGGTTGCTCTGATGGTGCTGATACTGCATTTGGCGTTATCATTGACGCGGCACGCCAGGCGGCGGGATTTTCTCTTGCTTTCGTTGGTGCTTGGTTTTGGCTTCAACATACATTATCTGGTGACTCTTATCGGGACCCCTTTTTGGCTCTACTTTTTTTTTCGGCGCTTTCTCAGCCTGAAACACCTGCTGTTAGCTGCCTGCCTGGGTTTGATTGGTTTCTCCACTAATATTTACATGCCGCTGGCCGCGGTCGGACGCCCGCCGATAAACTTTGGTGATCCATCCGGGGCGCGCGCTTTTTTGTCGGCCATCTCGCGTGCCACCTATCGAACGATGAACTTCAGCAGATCGCCGGGGGATTTCTTGCGTCAGATCGCGGATTATCTTTACCTGATGAAGGGACAGTTTCCGTGGTACTTTTTTCTCTTGACGCTTTGGGGACTGATCGTCCTTTATTTGCGTAACAGACGTTGGGCGCTCTTTTCGGGATGTTTGTATATATTTTTTAGTCTGGGGTTGATCGGTTTGATCAATTACGGCCATATGGACAGCAGTTTCTATCAGGCGCGCGTTTTTTTCATTCCCGGTTATCTGGTGTTGTCCGCTTGGCTTTGTTTCTCTCTGGGGGATCTGTACGAGCGGGCGGCGGGTCGCTGGGGTGTAAAAGCGGCGGCCTTAGCGTTGCTTTGCTTGGGAGTGCTCGCCCTCCTGCACCTGGGTTCGGGGAACAGGGCCAGGCTTGATAAGAGTAGGAACTATATCAGTTATGACTACGGGGCAAACATGTTGGCTGCCTTGCCGGCTGAGTCTATTATTTGCACGGAGGGAGACAATAGTTTATATCCATTGTTCTACTTTAAATATCTGCGGGGAATTGGGGATAAACTGCTGGTGATCCACCAGGGGATGTTCCGCTGCTCCTGGTATATGGAAATGTTACGGCGGGAATACCCTGCGTTGGTGCTGGTTCCCGGGATGACACTTCGCCAGGCGGTGAGTGTTAATTCGTCCCTGGCGCCGGTTTATTTCGTGAATGCCAGGCAGGTTCATGGGCTGAAGCTGCGGCCGGTGAACCTGTTGTTTCAACTGGATGCGAACCAGGCACAACCCCCCGCTTCGTTTTTTGACATTTACCCCAATTGGCGCGGGCTAAACGATGAGCATGTGCCCAAGGACTGGCGGGAGCAGTCGATCATCAGTGGTTACAAGGAATGGTTTCTCAGGGCGGGGATTGACGCGGCAACGGCGGGGCAGGACGAGCAGGCGGAACGACTGTATCTGTTGGGTTTGAGTATCCGTATGGATGTGATAAGATACTCGCGAGAGGTGCACCGCCTTTTGCATTTACATCTGGCTCGGCTTTACGGCGGCCAGGAGCGGCGCGAACTGTCGGAAAAGCACGCGCGCCGATCCGTGGAGATAAAGGCGATGATCGATCCCGAGGGGCCGTGATGTTTTAGTTGCAAGTTACAAGGTTACAAGGTTGCAGGGTTGTAAAGTTGTGGATAGTATCGAAAAAGATTTCACCACCAAAGCACGAAGACACCAAGAAACGTCCTTTTTTGGATAACGATGGCGAAAACTCTTCGTTAACAGGGAAGCAATCGTTGGTTTGAACGAGTGCTTGAAAGTGGGACAAGGCACGAAGAAAAAAGAGGCACCAAGAGAATGGATTTGAAAGGATAGCATAAGCCTTGGTGTCTTGGGTTGTTCTCCGTGTCTCCGTTGACATGAGAGCACGACCTATAAGACCATCAAGTGCTCTCCGTCGAACGAAGAGTCAAGGTGCCGTTAACTCAGAGAACCTTGGTGACTTGGTGTCTTGGTGGTGAAGAGTCGTTAACGTCGTGTCATCGTGGTTAAGATTTTTCAAACAATTATGAACTCGAAACAAAAAATCGCCCGCTGGACACAGTTTTTGCTTTTCCTACTGATCGCTGTTTGTGCCGTCCTTTATTTTGTGTATCGTTTTGGCTGGGCGGAGATTCCCTCTTATATGATCAAAGATCAGGAAGGGAAAATACTGGGCGCGGCCTTGCGTGCCTATCGGCACAAGGATTATCAACTGGCTGCCGAGGGCTATCGGCGATACTTGGAAGGGGCGCCGGAAGATGCCGAGGGGTGGTACGGACTGGCCGTATCACTGGGGCAGGCGGGAGAAAAAAACGAGGCTTTCGCGGCGGCGGTGCGGGCCAGCGAGCTTAAACCAAGCGAGCGAAGGTACCATGGCGCGATCGCGCTGCTGCATATCGGTCGTGAGGAATATTCCCAGGCCATAAAGATCTATGATCGTTTGTTAGAGGTAAACTACCATGATCAGGCTTCTCTGGCTAACCGTGCTTTTGCTTATCATCGCTGGGGAAAGGGGGAGCAGGCTTTTCGTTACTATCTCCAGGCGGTAAAGGAATTTCCCGGATCTCCCGAATTGCATTATACCGTAGGAGTGATCTATTATGACCGGGGGGGATATGATAAGGCGCTGGAGCATTCGCGGGAAGCGACTAATCTAAACCTGAAGTATGAAGAAGCTTATTTATTGATGGCGCGTTGTTCTCAGGCCAAGGGCGACCAAGAGCAGATGAAATACTATTTGGAACGGTGTCTGGTGCTGGCCAGCGAGGATAAGCAAGAGGTGATCAGAGAAGCGAAGGAGCTGCTGGCGGGGTTGGATAAGGAATTATGAATTATGAGTTATGAATGCTGAAAACGGTACACGGAACACGGGATACAGGGAACGGCGCGTTTGAAACAGACGTTATGTCACACCTGCGAAAGCAGGTGTCCAGTGTCATTGGATTCCCGCTTTTGCGGGAATGACGGTGGACGTTTAGACGTTTGACGGAAACAATACTGTACGCAGTGCGAAATGGCTTTGCTTTGGGAAAAATTTCTTGCAATTAATATGTGGAAATGTTTTAATGCCAGCACTTGTTTGGGCGGCTATACTAGTACATATTGCTATCACAGTTGTAGAAATAAGAGATAATGGTGAGAAAAAAGGTCTCAGGTAAAAAGGTTCCTGTGCGGTCCAAGCGGGCTGCCGATGATAACGGCAAGGGAACTGCTTTTTATAATGTTATTTTTATTTTGATATTAACCGGCTTGGTTGTCTGGCTGGGTTATTTATTTATATCGCAAGAATCAGGGCTAGAGGAGACGGAACGCGAGTCTGTAGCTGTTGACTATGGCCGAGTGTTAGCACAACTGGACTTGGAGCGGATGCATCGGGATATCCGCTCTTTCTCTGCGATGGGCAGCCGGGTCACTGGTTACCCGGGATGTGAAAAGGCCGCGGAAGCTATCAAGGCCAGGTTTCAGCAGCTAGGCGTATATAAGGAAGAGATGGCTTTTGATGTGCCGGTTCCTATCGACGAGGGTGCGTCAATGCGGTTGCCGACGGGGGAGCAAGTTGTTATCCATCCTCTGTGGCCTAATCTTGTGCGTACTTCCCACCTGCCGCCGGAAGGTATCTCCGGATCTTTGCTCTACGCTAAAAAAGGTGAATTCCGTGATTTTAACGGTAAACAAGTGGAAAATTCTATCGTCCTGATGGATTTCAATAGCGCCGATAATTGGGTGAATGCTTTTTATCTGGGCGCCCAAGCGGTGGTCTTTTTGGCGCCGGAGGATACCAGCCGTGGCGAGGCCTCGCGTAAGTTCCTGTCTTTGCCTTTGGACGCGCCCCGTTATTGGTTGCCGCGGCGTTATGCGGAAAGAGTGTTAGCTGCGGCCGTAGATGGAGCGGTTGTCAAGCTTCACTGCAGTATGCCTTGGCGGGAAGCGCAGGCCAAGAATATTTTCGCCATGATAGAAGGGAGCGATCCGGAGCTCAAGAATAAATGGGTCGTGCTTACTGCCTACTATGATTCTATGTCTGTGGTGCCGGGTTTATCCCCCGGCGCGGAGGGAACCACCGGGCTGGCTTTTTTGCTGGAGATGGCTCGGCAGTTTGCCGAGCAGCCTCCGTCGCGTTCGGTACTGCTGGTTGCTTTGGCCGGGCACCATCAGACGCTGGCCGGTATGCGCGCGCTGGTCGATAGTCAAATAATCAGACTTTTTGATCCGGAAGCCTTCGCCAAATCTCCGGACTGTTTCTATCAGCGGGACTACCGCCGCAAGGCCGCCGGGGAAGATAAAAAAACGCCCTATAACTATATAAGTTTGGACCTTACTACGCGTTCCGACCGCCTGGGTGTATTTTTCAAAGGGTGGCTTGTTGACCAGCGCGAAGACGACCTGAAACTGCAATACTCGAGTATGGGTCGTGACTTGAAGGGTTTCTCCAGGGATATTATAAAGCAGGCGGGGTGGTCTGAAGCGCGTGACCTGATCGACGGGATCAACCCGCTGGTGGATAAGAACTGGCGCACCTATTTGGCGGGCCGCTTTGCTTTAGACGGGGAGGTGGCCACGCTTGCCGGGGAAACGGCTATTAATTTTGTTACTGCTTTTGACGGCCGCAATTACGTGGATACTCCGCTGGATGAGTTTTCAAGGCTGCAATTGGATAACTTTGACCGGCAGGCGGAATTATTGTCTTGCCTGCTGCACAAGATGTTGATTGATCCTAAGTTTCAATATCGCTTGAAATTCAGTAATTCCCTTTGCCGAGTGATCGGGCGTAGCGTGGAGTTTGACGTGCGGCAGAGCGCGTTGCCGAATACGCCGGTCAAGGATACCATCGTTGTGATGCGCAAACTACTTTGGGGGAGCTTGCGTGGCCAAAAGAGTTTTGGTGGGGTGCGCGGCGAGGTGATGGATATCGTGAATTGGGAAACTGAACTGGAGAAGAACCCGGGCGGGGAAGAAGTGGAGGTGCCGACAACGCGCGCGGGGCGTTTTGTTTGTACCGGTGCGGTCCATATGAATTCCAGCCCTCAGCAGTGGGGCATACCACGGCGGATGGATGCTTTCCACCTTGACGCGAGGACAGGTGAGATAGACTATGCGCCTGATCTGGGCGCGCAGGGGGCGCAGGCTTTTCCGCCTACTGCCAGCATGACTTTGTCTGAGAAGGAAGTGACGGTGGTCATCTTCAAGACTAAGGCCACCGGGCTGCTCAACCTTTTTGATCCCCGCTACTTTAGTTCTTTAAGTAGTATCAATGTCTATGACGCCAAGACGGACAGCGCGCCGCAGGAATATGGTTATCTCCGGCCGATTTTACGGGACTGGGACTCGGTGCGGGAACCGGCAATGGTTGTCTTTACCAAGCCGACATTCAAGAGTAAGATCACCATGGGTAGTGGTGTGATGGGGCTGCGCCTGGTGTTGATAAACTCTGTGCCGGAGAAGCCCGCGGGCAAGGGATACCCGCTTGCTGAACAGCGGGTGATGCCGAACCTTATTTTGCGTGTAATGGAAGACATGGGTAACTTGGATGAGTATCGCATGGGCATTATGCGCAAGCACAATATAGAAAACGCGCGCTTGGAGGTTTTGCACCAGAAGGCCATGAGCCTGCTGGAGCAGGCGAAGAGCAGCCTGGCTGCACGGCAATACGATAAGTATATGCGTTTGATACGTGCCGCCTGGGCGTTTGAGTCACGCGCTTATCCGGATGTCTTCGGCACGCAGGAGGACGTGATCAAGGGGATCATGTTTTATCTATTCTTGTTATTGCCTTTTGCCTATTTCATGGAACGTTTGCTGATCGCCAGCCCGAATGTCAATCGGCAAATATCCTGGGTATCGGCCATTTTCCTGGGTATATTCATCGTCTTGCGTTATGTGCATCCCGCTTTTGATATTACGTTGACCCCGCTGATCATTCTGCTTGCTTTCGTGATCATGGCGCTTTCCGTTTTTGTCATCTATGTATTGGTTTCCAAATTCCAGGATCAGGTGCGCGAGTTCAAGCAGAAGATGCAGGGCGTGCACCAGGCCGATGTCGGACGCGTCAGCGCGGCCGCGGCCGCTTTTTCCCTGGGTATTTCAAATATGAGGAAACGCGCTGGCCGGACTTTGTTGACCAGTATTACACTGGTGTTGTTGATGTTCATCGTTATTTCGTTTACTTCGGTGCGGACCTTTCTTAAATATAATCAGGTGAAACTGCCCCAGTCGGCTGTGCGTCAGGGACTGCTGATACGAGATCGTATCTGGACACCGATGGAAGAGCCGGCTTACGAGACGATCAGGAGCGTTTTCGTCGAGGACGGACGGGTTATTCCGCGTGCCTGGTACTATTCCGCGTTAGTAGGAGACCAGTCCTTTATCGAGGTGGAGCGGCGTGGCAAGGGATTGCTCACCTATTCAGCTAATGCTATCGCCGGTTTGCATCACGCGGAAAGTGAGATTACCGGGATAGACCGTTGCCTGGTGGCCGGCAGGTGGTTCCGGGCGGAAGAGAAACTGGTGTGCGTTATCCCCGACCAAATGGCCGAGCAGTTGAAGATCGATCGCGCCGAAGTGGGGCGGACGATGGTGCGGGTATATGGACGTGACTTCCTTGTCGTGGGTATTATCAGCAGTGAGAAGATGATTGAGCTTTATGATCTGGATGACGAGCAACTCACCCCGGTTGATTTTAAAGTAATGCAGCAGAAAGTCCGCTCCGGGGAAGTGGACCGTGGCCTGATCCGACGCTACGTGCATATGATACCTAATGCCACTATGATTATTCCTTATGACACGGTGATGGATATGGGCGGCACACTGCGCTCGTTGGCGGTAGTAGTGAATGACGATCAGGATATCCTGGAGGTGATAGAGAGACACATGCCGCGCATGGCGCTTACTCTTTTTGCGGGCATCGATGCGGACACTTTCCTTTTCAGCACTATTGGCCATCAGGCGTATCAGGGTTTGAGCAATATACTCATCCCGATCCTGATCGCTGCTTTGATCGTGCTCAATACCATGCTCGGTTCGGTATATGAGCGGACCCGGGAGATCGGCATCTACTCTTCTGTGGGATTGTCCCCGACGCATATAGCCTCCTTGTTTATGGCGGAGTCTTCGGTTTATGCAGTGATCGGTGCGATCGCCGGCTACCTGGCCGGACAGGTAGTTGCCAAGGGACTAACTGTCTTTGGCTTGATGGGTGGGCTTAATCTCAACTATTCATCGATGTCTGCCGTTACGGCTACCGTATTGGTGATGTTGATCGTATTGCTCTCTACGCTTTACCCGGCGATGACTGCGGCGCGCTTGGCGGTGCCGGACGTGGACCGGAGTTGGAAGCTGCCTGAGTCTCAGGGCGGTATTGTTGAAATGGAGCTTCCTTTTACCATGACCGGTCGGGATAGGGCGCTGGGCGTCAATATGTTCTTGCGTGAGTTCTTCGATGCCCATTTGGAGTATTCCGTGGGCAAATTTTATACCGAGGGGACGAAATTCAGCGCGGTAGGCAAGGGCAAGCAGGAGTATTTCCTCTTGAAACTGACTACCTGGTTGGCTCCCTTTGATCTGGGCGTGAGCCAGGAAGTGGAGATGATCAGCAAACCGCTGCCGGACGATAGTGACGTGTACGCGGTCTATTTGAACTTGCGCCACATTGGTGGCGACGAGGCGTCTTGGCGGCGTATCATGCGGTATTTTATGATGGAGATCAGGAAGCAGTTCCTTATATGGCGCACTTTCAAGCCGGACGCGCAAATGGCGTATGCGAAGAAGGTTGGTATTAAGCAAAAGGATTAAGGGGATAAAAGTTGTCTGATAAAAAGAAAAAAACAGAAGAGATGTACTCGACCTACCGGCAGGAAGCCGGACCACAGGAGTTTAAAGAGGGTTTTACCCTGCGTACCGTACTCGGTGTTCTTTTCGTAGGCATGGTGATGATGCCCGGTGGCATTTATCTCGGTCTGGTGGCGGGAGTGCAGATCGGCCCGGCGGCAGAATGGGTTACTATCATTTTGTTTACTGAGCTAGCGCGCCGTTCCTTTACTGTGCTCAGAAAGCAGGAGATCTACGTCCTTTACTATGTGGCGGCAGGTTTGACCCAGATATACGCCGCGCAGGTGCTCTCCGGGGGTGCCTTCGCTGTATGTATCTGGAACCAGTATCTGATCCAGTCACCGCACGCTGTTGGTTTCGGCATCGTGGATAAGATACCCCACTGGGTGGTGCCGGGTCCGGATAGCAATGCTATTCTGGAACGAACCTTCCTGCATCAGGATTGGATCTGGCCCTTCGCTTTGATCGTTGGCACCACGGTTCTTTTTCGCTTCCAATGGATCAGTCTGGGTTATCCACTTTTCCGTCTTACCTCGGACATAGAGCGTCTGCCCTTCCCGCTGGCGCCTGTGGCGGCGCAGGGCGCGACGGCTCTGGCCGAAATCACCAGTAAATCGGAGACCTGGCGCTGGCGTATTTTTTCTACCGGGGCAATGATGGGGTTACTTTTCGGTGCTGTCTATGTGGGGGTGCCGGCGATCACCGGAGCCTTCATGTCCGAACCGTTGACTATTATTCCGATACCTTTTGTTGATCTGACCAAGCAGACGGAGGTACTCTTTCCCGGCGCGATAGCGGGCCTATCGCTTGACTTGGTTTTCATCTTCGTTGGTTTTATCATACCATTCCCGGTGATCGTCGGTCAATTCTGCGCGATGGTGCTGGGCCAGTTTGTGGCCGCGCCGATCATGTTCAAGATGGGTATGTTGCCGTTATGGAGCCGCGGTATGGACTCGATTCGCACGATGATGGCGACCAGCTTGGATTTCTGGCTGTCGGTGCAGATCGGCACCTCGCTCTGTGTGGCGGCGATCGGTCTCTTTTATGTCGTGCGGGCGCTGATCAGGGGCGTGAAGAAAAAGAAAAAAACGCCGCTGCCTAAGGGGCGTGGTGACTTTAATATTCCAATATTGCTCATCATTTGGTTGCTCTCTACCCTCGGCTTCATCCTGCTTTGTCATTATTTGATCAATCATGGCAGGCCGCGGGTTGAGTGGTTCCCGATCAGTCTCTTCCTGTTCTATGGTTTAGTCTTTACGCCGCTCCAGTCTTATATCACCGCGCGGATGCAGGGTATGACCGGACAGGCGGTATTTATACCCTATGTGCGCGAGGGCACCATCATTCTCAGTGGCTACAAGGGCATAGACATCTGGTTTGCGCCCCTGCCGATGTTTGACCACGGCTGGGCGGCGCAGAAATTCCGCGAGGTGGAACTGACCGGTACCAAGTTTACCTCTATTATCAAAGCGGAAGTATTTATGTTGCCGGTGATGCTGGTATGCAGCTTTATCTTTTGGGGGTTCTTTTGGAAGCTTTCCGCTATTCCATCCGCGGTCTATCCCTATGTTACCAAGTTCTGGCCGGTAGGCGCGATGTTCCAATGTCTGTGGGCCACGGCGACTTCGGAAGGGCATAACTACCTGCTGGAGGCGGTGAAATGGGACGTGATCGGCTCTTCTTTTGGCGTGGGCTTTCTTTCCTACGGAATACTTTACGTGGTTGGTGCGCCGTTAATGGCTTTTTACGGTTTTGTGATGGCCTTTGCTGCCTGGCCGCATTTCACCATCCCAATGTTTGTGGGCGGGTTGCTGGGGCGTTACTATTTCATGCCGAAGTTTGGCGTAGAGAAATGGCGTCGTTACGCGCCGGTATTACTGGCGGGGTATTCTTGTGGTATGGGGTTGATCGGCATGACCGCCGCTGCGGTGGCCTTGCTATTTCAGTCAATATCGTATTTGCCGTTTTGATGCACAAGGCATTAATTAAAATGGGACCGGGAATCGGAAGCACGATAGTTCATCGTTCGCGGGATGTTGTGGCTTAGCGTGTCCCACCCCAGAGGTGAGATTACGTGCCGCTTTGTATTACACCTCTGGGGTGTAATGCACGAGCTACTAGCTGCGAACTACGAGATACGAGTTTCGAGTCCCGAGTTTTACGGGTTAGCTTGAGCAAGAGCAAACTATTCGCCTGGCAGGGCATGAGTTTTGATGTGCCCGAGCAATGGGAACTGGCCGCGGCGGGCGGAGATGCCGCTGAAGGACATTGTCGGTTGGAGGATCTGCTGGGTCCCCGCTGTGAAGTCCGCTGGCGTCATTTAAATCGGCCGGCGGATTTGGAGCGGGTCGTCGGCAGCTATCTGGGCAAGCTGGCCCAGGGGGCCAAAAAGGGGAAATACGATTTCAGCTCTGAGCAGGATATTCGCCTGCCCAAGTTAGGCAAAAGATTCGAGGGACGGGATTTTCGCACCTTTAGCTGGGGCGGGGGTAGTGCGGGCTATGGGGTGGCTTGGTACTGTCATCACTGTGGGCGCTGCGTGATCTTGCAGATATATGGCCCGGAGGATGAAGACGGTCTGGATTTGTTGCGTAGCGCGCGGGATCACGGGCGGCAGGATGGTCAAGCGTGGTCGGTATACGACTTCAGTTTCAGTGTCCCCGCTGATTATCGTCTTAAGCGGCACGAACTTAAGGCGGGATGTCTGGAGCTTGAATTTGAGAGCGAGCAGGAGTCGTTGCTTTTTACCAGGTTTTCGCTGGCGGCAAGGACGCTCGCGGCGGGCGATCTGGAGGTTTTTGCCAGGGGATGCCTGAAGCAAAAGTTGGCAGATTATGCCGGCGAGCTTGAGCGAGGCGGCGATAGCGAGCACGATTATCTTCGTCGCCAGGCGGCGTTCAGGAAGCGCCGGCGGGGAGTTCGGCTGTTGTTTCCCGTTGATAGAAAATGGTCAGCGGCGGAGTTGCTTTGGCACTGCCGCCCGCAGGACAAGATAATTCTGGTGGCTTGGCAAGGCAGGACGGCAAAGGCGCCGGATTTGGATGAATTGGCGAGGAAGGTTAGATGCCACTGAAGGCGACAAGAGGGAAAAATAAGAATCCCTAGGCTAACGCCTGCGGTATTCTTGTCCCGATGTGTGCGTCCGCTTCCTCCTTCGCTAAAGCTATGGAGGACAAGAAAGCGGACGATATATATATAACGCTTTCTCCACGAGCTTGCGCTCGTGGTATTCGCGTGCAACGGGATTAAAAATTAAAAAGGGGCTCAGGATATGGGGGGTGCGGTTTTGAATTATGAATTCTGAGTTATGAATGCTGAAAAAGGTACACGGGATACCGGATACGGGATACAGGGAGAGGCGCCTGTTAACTTGCAGAACGAGTCATGCGCTTGTTGTTGGTTGTTAGTACCGAGCCCCGAGTATCGAGCATCGAGTCCCGAATAGAATGAAATTACCTTGGCGGAAGAAACAGCCGCATATATCCAAGCGGCAGATGATCACCGCGGTTCCGGTGAAGAACGATGCGTTGGAGTTTGTGGAGAGCAATGGGCGCGTGAGCGCCATTTATCCGTTGTTGGGTGGTTGGCGGGCGAAGTTCCTGGCTTTTTTCCTCCAGAAGCCGCGGCGCAGGACGATAGAGTTGGATGAGTTGGGCGGAGAGTTTTTGGAGTATTGTGATGGAATACGCGAAGTAGGGGAAATAATCGGCTTGGTGCGGCAGAAGCATTTGCTCAGCTGGAAGGAAGCGGAGGTATCTACGCTGGCTTTCCTGCGGGAATTAGGCAGCAGGGGAATTATTGGTATGGTGGTGAAAAAGCGGGACACCGGACACGGGATAAGGAATTCTAAATGCTGAAGAAAAAAAAGAAGACTAAGGTCAAGACGAAGTCCAGCACGAGCGAGGCTTCGCTGAAAGTCGTTCGGAAGAAATACAAGTATCTGAACGTTAAGCTTGACCCTAATAAGCCCATCGCCAAGCAGATAAACCTGCCCTTTAAACGGGCCGTGCTTATTAGCCTTAATAGTCTGCGCATTAGATTTTGGCGGTCAATGATCTCGATGGGGGGTGTGTTGCTGGGTATCGCTTTCCTGATGTCGGTGTTGACCACTAATCTGATGATGCAGGCCCTGTCAGTGCAGGAGGATCTGAAGGTCAGCGAGGGGATCGTGGTAGCGGAGTTTGAATCCCGGCAACTGATCTGGTTGGTGACGCTCTCGCTGATAGTCTGTGTGGTTGGTATCATCAATTCTATGTTGATGGCAGTGACGGAGCGGTTTCGTGAGATCGGCACGATGAAATGTCTGGGAGCGTTGGACAGGTTTATCATCGAGCTCTTTATTTTA
>JAUXIB010000029.1 GCA_030621225.1 candidate division FCPU426 bacterium | reverse complement strand
GTGACCTCTGTGGCTCCCTGCCTTTCGACGTTATCCAAAAAAGGGTTGTTTGTAACGTCGTGTCGTCGTGGTTAAAGCCGTTCCTCTGTGTTCTCTGTGACCTCTGTGGCTCCCTGCCTTTCGACGTTATCCAAAAAAGGGTTGTTTGTAACGTCGTGTCGTCGTGGTAAACACCGTTATTTAGTATGGTTTTTTCACCGGCCCTTTATTAGTCAGCATAAACACCGCATGCGCCTGTCTTCCCCATAAACGCACCCCCGCCGCGGCATTCCCCCAGGCCCAGGCCTTGGCCGTGACCCCGGTGCCGAAAGAGTAATCAACTCCCTGCTTGACCGAGAAGTAAGCGGTATGATGTAGCAAGCGGTTCTCGTAGCGCTCCCTCCCGGCCGCCTTGATAGTTATGCCCGGCTCCTGCCAGTATTTTCCCGCTTCCTTAGGATGGCAGTGCGCCGCGAACACACCGATCTCTAGTTCCGCCTTGCCCCCTTTATCGACCGCGACTATCCCTTGACCCCAAATGATCAGGCTAAAGTCTATCTTTAACCAGCCATCCGTGGGGGCACGGTAATGATTGCAGGGACTGGCCATGGCGTAGCTGTATTGCCCCGGTCCGGCGGAAACCATCAAATTAAAACTACCGTGATCATTTCGGTCCAGCTCACCAGCACGTTGCAATCCCGTACCCAAAGCGTCCGTACGACAAGACGATGGAAACGGCGGCAGGTATAATACCCTCTTTTCGCAGGGGTATCCCTTGGCTTCGCGTCCCGAGACCACCATCGCGTCTTGCGCTTCGGGCGGGTCTGGCATCCGCCAATCGCCGTCCCTGGGAAGATTAAATCCTTCTAACGCCTTGGCCAACGCCACGCCCTCCTTTGGGTTGACCATTCCTTTACCGATTATTTCAATAAGCTCGGCCTCAAAATCATCCCCCATTAACAAGGGGCCCTGTTTTTCGCCGGAGCGTCCTCTTACTATCATCGCCTCCACTTCCTTTCGTCTGCTCAAAAGAGTAAGACATAGTATCATTGACATTAGTCGCCAGTCAAACAAAAGAAAACCTCTCCCCGTCTACATCGTCACTTTCGCGCTATACTTGACTCTTTTTTAGCCACAGAGGTGAGCCCCAGGGCTCGATACTCGTAGTTCGTAGCTCGTAGTTCGCTCGCCGCGGACGCCTTGCGGCCACCTATCGTACGTCGCATTGCGTGGTTGCCGACCAAATACCAGATACTAGATACCAAATACGCCCCTACGCTAACAGAGTCTGCCTATAACCGATAGACGATAGCCCATAGACGATCCAACGCATAATAAACCCTTGACTTCCTTCTCGGCAAAAATGATAATGAACTCCCGCGGCCTCCGCGAGAATCTGCCCGGAGGACTCCCGAAGGGTTCCGCGTTTCCGCGAAAAAAAGGAGACCCTGATGAAAATATTAGTGATATCCGGCGCGAGAAATTCCGCGGGGCAAACCCAGCAGGCGGTAAAAGCACTGCTAGCAGGAGCAGCAAAAAAAGGCGCCAAAAGCGAAACGATCCTGCTGCCAAAAAAGAAGCTGGAACGCTGCCGCCAGTGTGATCCTGATGGCTGGGGTCTGTGCGCGATGCAGGCCCGCTGTGTGATCAAGGATGATTTCGCGGGCATATTCAAAAAAACCAAGGCCGCCGATCTGATCATCTTCGCCACGCCGGTATATTTCCACCGTGAGGCTGAGAGCCTGCGTGCCTTCAGCGAACGGCTGCAGCGCATCTGTTTCAAATGGGGGAAATACGACAGCGTTGAGCGCAAACCGGCCGTCTGCGTGGCAGTAGCCGGCGGCGGCGGCACCGGTGCGCCCGCTACCCTGCGGGAGATGGAATTGGTCTTCGCGCTTATCGGCTTTGACCTGGTAGACGCTTACCCCATCAGGCGCCAGAACCTGAAGCTAAAACTGCCTCAGCTTAAAAAATCCGGGGAATGGCTGGCCACAACGCCGACCTCGGCTGACAATACCCCCTCCACGCTTCGGAAACCACCGGCCACAGAGCAAAAATAATCCACAGATTGTTCTTTTGATAACGACTAAAGGCGGGGAGCCACAGAGGGCACAGAGGTCACGGAGAAATCCCTTTTGATAACGGCTAAAAACAAAGAGCCACAGAGATCACAGAGGTCACAGAGATATCCTCTTGACTCCATCAACAAGTCGCTCGGCGCTGAAGTTGATGAGCAGAGCACGCTCGAGACCAGTGGCTTTCAAATAAGATAACACTTGAGCTGTAGCCACATCAGGCAGGTTGGTAACAGCTTTCAGCTCGACTATCACTTCGTTGGCGACAAGTAAATCCAGTCGCTGCCCCTTGATAACGTGGTTCTTATAGTGAACATCAACTTCAATTTGACGCTGATACGATATGCCCTGCAAACCGAGCTCAATACAAAGAGCCTCTTCGTAGATGGATTCCAACAAACCCGGTCCAAGCAGCCGATGAACTTCCACGGCAGCACCAATGATTTTTTCTGTGAGCTCATCCATCTTATTGGCCTTCAAGCGTCCCGCGGAAACCAACGATTGCTCCCCTAATTACGAAGAGAGCTTCTTGCCGTTATCCAAAGAGTTTTTTTAAGCCGTTCCTCTGTGTTCTCTGTGACCTCTGTGGCTAAATAGCCGTTCGGTGGATCCCGCGTATCAGGTGTTCGCCAATACGCTCCTGATCAAACGCTGCATCAGCTCACGCCGGCCTTGTTCGCCAGCCTCAAGCGCCAGCGAATCGGAGATCAGCACTTCCCCATCTTCAACGCCGATCAATTCCACCACCAGAAACTCTTTTTTGGCGTCCTTGCTCAACGCGGCACAGAAGACCCAGTCGGCCTTTTGCTTTTTCGCCAGCTTCCTCCAGCATTCCGGGATCTTACCTCCGGCGGCTTCTTTTTGTTTTAGCTTTAGCACTTCAAATATATCCGAGCCGCCGAAAAGCGCCGCCAGTTCTCTGCCAATAGAAGCGTTTCCCTTTCCCGCCGGCATCGGCATCATCGCCAGTTTCTGTCCCTTTTTGATCTTCCGATGTTTTTTCACCCCGGACAACATCTTCTTCGCCTGCGTTGAACTAATGCCTGCTTTCGCCAGCGGCAGACGCAGCACCAGCTCCACGCGCCGGTTCGCCCGCCGGCCCTCTCTGGTAAGGTTCGAAGCGCACGATCGTTCTCGACCATGCGCCGCCAACCGCAACTTGCGCACATCGACCCCTTCTTTTTCTACCATATGCTTCATCACTATCAGGGCGCGTTTTCTGGCGAGTGTTTGATTGTACTCATCCGAGCCAAGACAGTCGGTATATCCCTCCACGGACACAACCAGATCCTGCCGCAGAACCGCTTCCACTACTTTTTTCAGCTTGGCATATTCCGCCTGATCGAGCAGCGCCTGGTTATAGCTGAACCTCACCCCCGCCACACACAGTTCAGTTATCCCACCATTTAGCTTGCTCAACTTTATCGGCACCCGGACAATGTCATTTCTCATCGTCTGCCTGATGCCGTGTTTATCAACGATCCTGCAGCTCACTTCATAATCACGATCGGTGGCAGCGTATTTTCCCTTTGCGTTCTTACCGTCCCAGCGCAGCACGGCGGGAAGTTCCTTGCGGTAATTATAACAACGCACTTCTTTGCCTGACCGCTTATCTAGCACGGCCAGCTCTATACTCTCAACTTTGCGCCGTCCCCCGGCAAAGATGTCAATGTTGCTGCCGGCCAATGCCGGAATTACCGCGCCCCCCGGCAGTGAGAACATCCTGCCCCGCCCTAATTTGACGACTGCGCCGGACAACTGCTCTGCTTTCGCTCCCCGCTTTAGCCGATAAGACAAACCAGAAGACGTTAGGACATCCTCCCCGGCAACGGCAAGATCCCACCTCATCGCTTCCCCTTTGCCGCCGCGTAGCGGCAGCTCCCTGATCACTTTGCCCCGCGCGTCAGCCACTTCCATGACCCATTCATCCGCGTTCAGCCGCACTCCCTCGCCGCTTTTTCGACGGTAATCATAACTTCGAACCGTACGGCCATCTTTCCCCACGATCTCCAGGCGGAATCCCCGCTCTCCCGCAACCGAGTCGGATAGCTGCAGCTCACCGCTGCGCGCCCCGTGGCGGTTCTGCGCAACCCTCAGTTCTTTTTTCTCCTGCCTGATCAAGACTAGCATTTCGCCGGGATCAGGCGCCTGATACTCCCCAATCAATCCCAGTTCCCCTTCAAAGGGAAGCGCCTTTCTTTCCTGCCGCCCTTTTTCCCAAGCTTCTTTGATATTAGCAATGTACGTTTCGTAGTCAACGACATCAAACTCAGGTATAAAATCATCGTCGCCTGTAAAAGGCAACAATTCACCTTTTGCGGTACTGTCCGGAGACGCTGGCTTTTCCTTGGGAAAAACAAGAAAACTACTGCAGAGCTGCAAACAACAAGTAATGATAAGAATTTTACGGATTCTTCGAGACACGATCAATCTCCTTGATTATAATCATAGCATAGTTTACAAAAGCCCCATATCTCAAAAGTAGACAGCCTGCCCTGAGTTGCCTGATACCACTGAGCCACAGAGATCACAGAGGAACGACTTGAAAGGCTTCTCTTCGGATAACCCTTCGACAGGCTTCCGCATAAAAAATGGTGGACCGATCGGCCCACCGCTTAATTCGGCTTCGCCCCCCCCCACGAAAAACGCGCAGGCAACCGCCCGCATCTCTATTCGATCAGGGCTACCGCTTGAGCGGCGATCGCCTCGCCTTCCCCAACCAGTCCCATCCCCTCAGTGGTCTTGGCCTTGATGTTCACCTGCGCGGGGTCCAGTCCCAGCGTCTCCGCGATGGCTTGCTTCATCAGCGGCATCTGCTCTGCCAGCTTGGGTTTCTCGGCAAAAACTATGCAATCGATATTACCGATCTTTTTCCCCTTGTCAGCCAACATGCCGCGCGTTTTATTCAAAAGTTCCAGGCTGGAAATGTCTTTGTAAGCGGCATCGGTATCCGGGAAATGAGTACCGATATCATTCATCTCCGCCGCGCCCAGTAACGCGTCAATGATAGCGTGCAATAGCGAATCAGCGTCCGAATGCCCCGCCAATCCCTTGTCAAAAGGTATCTCAACTCCACCGAGCATCAACTTTCTACCCGCTACCAGCTTGTGTATGTCCCAACCGATGCCGATTCTCATTTCAACTCCATTTTTCCACCACAACGTCACAACGTTTTTTCTTTCAAACACCAACAACGGCCAAACCCTTTCTCACCACGACGACACGACGTTTTTGCCTGTCATTCCTGCGCAAGCAGGAATCCATTTTGATCTGGACACCCGCTTCCTACTTTGCTCTACGAGCTACGAAGGACAGGTGCGCGGGTGTGACAAACTAACAGCCCCCTACTTTCACCACCTTATGCCGCCTGCCCTGAGCGAGCGTCATTTGCGAGCCGAAGGGTTCCCCGGTTTACGGTTTCCTGTTTCCTGTTTCCTGCTTACCCTACCTGCCCAACAACCCCTCTACCATCGCCAGGTCTTCCTTGTAGGTAACCTTGATATTCGCCCGCTCGCCCTCGACCAATTTGACCTTACCACCGTATTTGAGAAAGAGACCCAGATCATCGCTGAATTCCAGTCCTCTTTTCGCGGCCTTGTAATGGTACTTGAGCAGCATACCGTAACGCATCAATTGCGGCGTCTGGATAGTATATAATTTTTTTCTTTCCACTACCTTATCCACTGACATTTGTTTACCGGCGCGCATCACAGTATCAGTAACCGGCACGGCCATTGTCAAAGCGTCATTCCTGCCGCGGGCGCGGATGATCTTTTTCACCAGGCCCGGCGAAGCCAGCGGACGGGCGGCGTCATGCACCAGTACCCAGTCGGTATCCCGCGGCAGTGCCTCCAGGGCACGCAACACGGACTCTCCCCGCCAACGACCGCCCGGCACCACCACCTTTACCTTGCAAAAACCGCCCTTGCCAATGATATCCTGTACCGCGGCAAGCTTATTACGGCCCGCGGCCACCACCACCTCGCCTACTTCCGGCGTTGCCGCCATGGTCTGCAAAGAATAATAAAGCAGCGAACGACCTCGTAGCGACGCGAACATCTTATCATCCTTGCCAAACCTGACGCCCTTTCCCGCAGCGACGATTATCGCCGATATCTTTTGTTGCGTTCCACGCATAATCACTGATCTCCAAATACTCTAAAAAATATCTAAAATCTTTTTACTACTGAGCCACAGAGAACACAGAGAAACATCTTTTCCTGGATAACACCAACAAAACACTCTATCTTTTTTTACCACGACGACACGACGTTCTTTCTTTCAAACACCAACGCACACCGTAACGGCTAACGTCCTTTTTGCCACAGAGAACACAGAGGAACGTCTTTTCTTAGATAACACCAACAAAGCACTCCGCTTTTTCACCACGACGTCACGACGTTCTTTTTTTAAAAACACCAACGTACATCGTAACGGCTAACGTCTTTTTCACAGCCTATGTCGTTATCCAAAGAAAATCTTTTTAAGTTGTTCCTCTGTGTTCTCTGTGACCTCTGTGGCTTCCTGCCTTTAGCCGCCGACCCTGAGTCCATCGAAGGGTTATCCAAATTATAACGTCGTGTCGTCGTGGTTAAAGCCGTTCCTCTGTGGCGCTTACGAACCAAACAGTCTGACCGCCTCACCAAGGTCCTTCAAGGCCACCAATTTGATCCCACCCAGTTTCGCTCCTTTCAATTTCGCCACATTCTTAGCGGAGAGCGCCAGTTGTTTGAACCCCATCCGCGACGCCTCACGCACCCTTTCCTCGGGACGCGCCACCGACCTGATCTCCCCGGACAAACCCACTTCTCCCGCCAGGGCCATTCCGGCAGGCGGCGCCAGATCTTTGACCGCGGAATAAATAGCCATCACTGCGGCCAGATCCAGCCCCGTTTCGCTTACCCTTAATCCACCAACCAGGTTGAGGAATAAATCCTGATAGCGGAGCTTGAGGCCCAGCCGCTTCTCGGCGATGGCCGTCAACAATACAAAACGATTGTATTCATATCCGGTGCAGACTCGTTGCGGATAATTATAAGACGCAGGCGCGGCCAGCGCTTGCACCTCTACCAACAGCGGTCTTGTCCCTTCGATCACCGCGGCGGCCGCGGTTCCTGTTTGCCGCTCTCCTTCGCCGAGGAATATCGCCGAGGGCGAGTCCACCTCTGCCAGCCCTTGACTGGTCATCTCAAAGACGCCGATCTCATTGGTCGGCCCGTACCTGTTCTTCACCGCACGCAACAGGCGATACTGGTGTTCCCCTTCCCCCTCGAAATACAGAACAGTATCCACCATATGTTCTATCACCTTGGGACCGGCTATCGCGCCCTCCTTGGTAACGTGTCCGATTATAAAAACCGCCGTCCTGGTGCTGCGCGCCAATTCGGAAAAAACGGCCGTGCATTCGCGCATCTGCCCGGCGTTGCCCGGAGCCGATTCCGTACCCTCGTCCCGCATCGTCTGGATGGAATCCACGATTATCAGGGCCGGGGTCAAGCGTTCCGCTTCCGCTAGTATCTCCTGCAGGGAACCGCTAGCCAACAGAAACAATTTATCCGGGGAAAGACCCAAGCGTTCGCCGCGCAATTTTATCTGGGCGATGGATTCCTCGCCGGTAACGTAAAGACAGCTCTTGCCCCTTTCGACCAGCCGAGCCGAGAGCTGCAGCAACAGGGTAGACTTGCCAATTCCCGGCGCTCCACCTATCAACACTAATGATCCGGGAACCATGCCACCGCCCAGGGCGCGGTCTAATTCCGTAATACCGCTGGCGACACGTTTTTCCGCGTCCGGTTTGATCTGCCGGAAGGACTGAGCCTGCCGCTGTTCCCTGGGAACGATTCTGCCGCCACCGCTGTTTTTCCTTTTAGACGGGAGCGCCGCAGGCGCTTCCTTATACGTGTTCCATTCGCCGCAACCGGAACAACGGCCAAGCCATTTGGACGATTCATTGCCGCAGGAAGCGCAAAAGAATATTGTAGTTGACTTAACCTTAGCCATGCTCTGTCTCGTGTCTCGTGTCCCTCGTCTCGTGTCGCTGACCCGTGACACGTGACCCGTGACGCGCGACTATCGTTTATAAACTCGAACCACTCGCTTACTAATGCCACAGGTGATCTCGTACGAGATCGTTCCCGCCTGATCAGCCAGTTCCTGAACGGTAATACGTTCCTTCCCCCTCCGACCAATAAGCACCACCGGGTCGCCGATTGAAAGCTGGGGGGACTTGCTAGCGTCTATCATGATCATGTCCATACAGACCGCGCCCAGCTGGCGGCGTTTTCTCCCCCGGGCTATGACAGACGCCTTGCCCGAAAGCGCCCGCGGATAACCGTCAGCATAACCTATAGAAACAACCGCTACCTTCATCTTCTTCCTAGCGGTAAAATGGCGGCCATAACTGACGCTATCTCCCGGGTTCAGCTCCCGTATCTGGAGAACACGCGAATACAGAGAGAGCACCGGACGCAAACCTGAACGCAAGCGGAAACCCGGCGCGGGATCCATACCGTAAAGCATCAGGCCGGGACGCACAAGATTAAACCCTTGCAAATTATAGTAGAGAAGCGCGGCGCTGTTCTCGACGTGCACAAAGCGCGGCTTGACCCCGATGGTCTTTAGATAATCCACCGCCCCCCATAAACGCTTTATCTGTTCCCTGGTAAATCCACGGTCGGTATCAGCGACCGCCAGATGACTATAGACGCCTTCCAGCTTAAGCCGTTTCGCCGCCAGCTCCAGCCGCAAACGAGCCCCTAACGCCGGCAATTGTCCGGGACTGACGCCCAGCCGGCCCAGGCCTGTGTCCATTTTCAAGCTTATCTTGATACATTTACGGTAATGCCGGGCGGCAGCGGATAAAACAACAAGCTCCCGTAATCCACAAACGGGAACGATCAAATCGTGCCGTATGATCTCTCTTGTTTCGGGAGGCAAGATGGAAGTGACCAAATGGATGGGAGCCTTGATACCTGCGGCACGCAATTCCGACGCCTCAGCGGGGAAAGCCACAGCCAATTGTTTAGCGCCGGCGCGGCGCGCCGCCCTGCTTACCGGCACCGCGCCATGCCCGTAAGCATCCGCTTTGACCACGGCCATCACTTCCCGCCCAGCGCGGTTAACCAACTTCAAGTTATGGCGCAGGGCGCGCAAATCTATTTCCGCCCAATTGCGCAGGATGCTCATTTAACCCCCACCGGATTCACGGCGCGCCGAAAAATTACCAAACCGAGCGAACTTATCCAGGAAAGTCAGCTTGATCGTATCTGTCGGTCCGTTACGGTGTTTAGCAATGATAAGCTCGGCAACGTTTTTGTCCGGCGTCTGTTTGTCATACATCACCTCACGATAGATAAATCCCACCAAGTCAGCATCCTGCTCTATCGCGCCGCTGTCCCGCAGATCGGAAAGGATAGGCCGCTTGTTGTCCCGCTGTTCGCAACTTCGATTAAGCTGAGAAAGCAGCAACACAGGCACCTTAAGCTCTTTGGCCAAGTTCTTCAGAGCCCGCGTGGCAATAGCTATTTCCCGCTCGTGGGTATCCGAAGCGCGCCGCGAATTGGTCTGCATCATCTGTAAATAATCAATGATTATCAGGCCAATCTCACCCTCGCGGTGCAACCGCCTCGCCTTGGCGCTCATCTCCATGGCGGATACACTGCCGCTGTCATTGACCCTAATCGGCGCTTCGTAGAGACGGCCGCAGGCATTGGCCAGAGGAGTAAACACCTTTTCCCGGGAAAGAAAACCACTGCGGATATCATGAATACTCACGCCGGCTTCCGCGCACACCAGACGCATAGCCAGGGCCTCAGCGGACATCTCCAGGCTATAGAAAAGAACCGGCATCCCCTTGCCATCTTTGCCGCCCTCCCCCAGCGCTACGTTACGGGCAATATTGAGCGCCAGGCTGGTCTTACCCATCGAGGGTCGGGAAGCGAGGATTATCAGATCCCCGGGCTGCAGACCGCCGGTTAACCGATCCAGGTCACTCAGGCCGGTAGCCAACCCGGTAATCGCTCCCTTAGTATCAAAGAGCGCGTCTATCTGCTCCATCCTGCCCGGCACCAGCTCCTTCATGCTGGCGAAATCAGAAGTGTGTTTCTGCTCAGCGATACTAAAGATGTCCCGTTCCGCCTGATCCAACAGGTCATCGATCGAGACCTGCCCATCTTCATAGCCGCGGCCTACTATTTCCGTACCAACGCGGATCATGTTGCGCCGTAAAGAGTTTTCCTTAACGATATCGGCGTAGTCCTTAGCGTTTGCCGCGGTCGGAACCCCCTCTAAAAGCTGGGTAAGATAAGCAGGACCGCCAACCTTATCAAGCTCACCCTTGTTCCTTAATTCCTCACTGAGGGTAATGGAATCCACCGGCTTGTCCTGGTTGTAAAGATCCACCATCGCCTGGAAAATCGCACTGTGCGCCTGACGATAGAAATCATCCCTGTGCAGAACCTCCGCCACTCTGGACAACGCATCCTTGTCCAGAGCCATCGCTCCCAGAACAGATTGCTCCGCCTCCTCGTTATACGGTTGCTTCCTGTCCACCATGGTCATCCCTCTGCAGTTGTGTCCTTGGGGTAAATCATCTCCGCATAATCTGCGTCAGTAATCCGCGTGATCTGCGCTTAAAACTACGCCTTCTCCACCGTTAACTTGATCTTGGGATAAGGCTCTTCCCCCAATTTCAGCTCTATTTCATATTCGCCGATTTTTTTGATTGGCGCTGCCAACAACACCCTTGATTCGTCAACCTCATAACCCGCGCCCTGCAACGCCGTAGCAATATCCGCCGCACTGATAGAACCGAACAACTGGTCTTCATCTCCGGCCTTTTCCTTTAGCACCAAGGCGTAACCATTGACCTTTTTAGCTAAGGCCGTCCCCACCTGCATTTTCTCCGACTGCTCTTTTCCCAGTTTCTGCTTCCTGCTCCCCCAGGAGCACAACCCAGCCGGGGTCGCTTCCTCGGCCATGCCCCGTGGTATCAAGTAGTTACGCGCGTATCCATCAGCGACATTGACCACATCACCCGGTTGACCCAAACGTCCGACTTCCTTGTGTAGAATAATTTCCATAGTATCTCCAGCTTTTTTCGCAAATCACATAGTCAAATTTTTCGCGTCAACAACGCGATCAATTGCGCTCAAACGGCAACATAGCCAGGATGCGTGCCCGCTTCACAGAGACAGCCACCTGGCGTTGATGGGTAGCACAGATACCCGTTATACGACGCGTGAGCAACGTGCCTCGCTCAGTCATCATCTCACCCAAAAATTCCAAGTCCTTATAATTCGCCTCCCGACGCTTGGCGCACATAAAGCAGCCCTTCCGCCTCATAAAAAACGATCCCCGCCGCGGCCTGCCACCCGCTTTACCGTCCCGGCCTCTACCCCGGCCCTTCTTATCCGCGGCTTTATCTTTCCTCCTTGAATC
Source organism: candidate division FCPU426 bacterium (assembly GCA_030621225.1). Taxonomy (GTDB): domain Bacteria; phylum Oederibacteriota; class JAUXIB01; order JAUXIB01; family JAUXIB01; genus JAUXIB01. The sequence continues at coordinate 8,387 of JAUXIB010000029.1, read as the reverse complement.
TCTAGCCATACTATGTTCTCCTCAATAAAGGTTGCATCTGCGTAATCAGCGCATTACTAAAAAGGAACATCATCTTCGCTGTCCATGCTCGGCGCTTCTCCCGTCGGAGGCGCCGTTTCACCTGCCGCGTCCTCCGCCGGTTTATCTCCTTCCCCCGTCTGCCCGGCAGCACTATCACGCGGTGATCCTAAGAACTGCACCCGATCCGCAACAACTTCCAAAATGCTGCGCTTCTGGCCGTCATCAGTCTCCCAAGAGCGAGACTGCAACCGTCCCTCCACAAAAACCGGACTACCCTTATGCAGATACTTGGCACAATTCTCCGCTTGCTTCTGCCACACCACTACGCCTACGTAACATACCTCCTTACGCTCCTCGCCGCTTTTAGTGGTATAGTTGCGATTTATAGCCAAGCGCAGATTAGTTACCGCCGCGCCACTCTGGATGTATTTCAGCTCAGGATCCTTGGTCAGGTTACCCATAAGCATCACCCGATTATAATTAGCCATCCTAATCCCCCTTGCTTTTAGTTGGTTTATCCGCCGGCGCATCTTTCTTTATCACCGCGCTCCTGGGTGGCCCCCCTCTACTATCCCGCGCGGCCGAACCGCCATAGCTGCCGCCACCACCGGGTTTCCATCGATCCCGCCCCCCTCTCCTGTCGCCGCCGCCACGCCTTTTGTTACTCAGCTCGGTGGGCGCTACTCCAGGTTTCAACTTGTCCACCCGTATCACCAGATATCTAAGAACCACTTCCGCCAAGCGGCAATTCCGCTCCAGTTCCTTGATTATCGCGGCAGGAGCCTTGAGATGATAGAGGATATAGCGCGCGTCCTTCTGTTTCTTGATCGGGTAAGCTAGCGCTCTTTTTCCCCAGTCATCACGGGCAACCTTCTCCACATCATTGTCCACCATTATCTTTTCCAACTTGGTCAAAAATATATCTTGTTCTCCCGTAGCGCTTTTCGGACTCAGAATAACAAAATACTCGTAGCAATTTTTCATATTAATCGCCTTCCCTTTTACTATAATAAACCGCGCCCGCCACAACCAACACAGCAATGCCAATTCCAACCCATCCAGCCCTGTCTAAATCAGGCGTAAGATTACCTTGCGTTACCAGCAAAGGAGCGATCAACAACGCAACCAGGTTCATCACCTTGATCAGCGGGTTAAGGGCCGGACCAGCGGTGTCCTTGAAGGGATCACCAACCGTATCACCGATAACACTTGCCTCATGGCTGGACGAACCCTTACCACCATAAAGACCGTCCTCAATGCTCTTCTTGGCGTTATCCCAAGCACCGCCAGCATTTGATAACATAACAGCCATAAGCTGCCCGGTCAAGATTATTCCGGCCAGGAAACCGCCCAAGGCCTCAGCTTTGAAAACAAAGCCGATAATGATCGGCGTAAGCACGGCCAAAAGCCCCGGGCCAATCAACTCTTTCAGGGAGTCCTGGGTGCAAATATCCACCACCTTGGCATATTCCGGCTTACCTTTACCGCTCATTATACCCTTGATCTCTTTAAACTGTCTGCGTACCTCAGCCACAACCCGGAAAGCGGATCTGCTAACAGCACGGATCATCATCGAACTAAAAAGGAATGGGATCGCTCCGCCGATCAGCAGCCCGATAAAAACACGCGGGTCACCAACATCAAGGTTAATGTGCAGTCCCGAACGCGCAAAAATAATCTCGGCATAAGAACCAAAAAGCGATACCGCCGCCAGTACCGCTGAAGCAATAGCAAACCCCTTGGTGATCGCCTTAGTTGAGTTACCAACCGCGTCAAGCTGGTCCATGATCTTCCGGGCACTCTTGGGCAATCCGGCCATCTCGCCGATACCGTTGGCATTGTCAGCGACCGGACCGAAAGAGTCCTCGGCAACAATAACCCCGGTGCAGGTCAGCATGCCCATGCCGCAGAGCGCAATTCCGTAGAGTGCCTGTTCAGGCGTATCAAAGATCAACATCGACGCAAAGACCGAAGCAACGATGACAAAGACCGCCCAGACTGTACTTTCCAACCCTACAGCAAAACCCTCTAGTATGGTCGTAGCCGGTCCGGCTTGCGTGGCCTTGGCTATCCCCTTGACCGGCGCCCGTTCCGTCGAAGTATAATGCTCGGTCAACTGGGAAATGATAACAGCCAAGATGATGCCAAAGAGCGTCGCAAAGAAAAATTTCCAGGCTATCGACTGGGCGTCACCCACGGTATCCATGGGATGATCCACCAAATAACGCGCCGGTATATATTTCCAGGCAACAATAGCAAAGCCGATCACTGAAAGCACCGATGACCAGATAAAACCCCTTTGGATCGGCCGCATCGCGTATTCAGTTTCGCTCTTTGAACGCACCATCCAAGTACCGATTATCGAGGTGATAACACCGATCGCCCTAACCAACAGCGGAAAAAGAACCCCGACCGCGCCAAAAGAAGCAGCGCCGAGGATCATCGCGGCTACCAGTGTTACCTCATAAGACTCAAAGATATCAGCGGCCATTCCCGCGCAATCGCCAACGTTATCACCAACATTATCCGCTATCGTAGCGGCATTGCGCGGATCGTCCTCGGGGATATTCTTCTCCAGCTTACCCACCAGGTCAGCGCCAACATCAGCGGCTTTGGTGAAAATACCGCCGCCTACGCGCATAAACAGGGCCAACAAACATCCACCGAAACCAAAACCGAGCAGTACCTCGGGCGCCTTTCCCTCGTAGATCATGAAAATCGCGGTAGCTCCCAACAAGCCCAGGCCGACGACTACCATGCCGGGAATAGTACCGGTACGAAAAGCCAAAGTCAGTGAGTCTTTCAAGGAAGTACGTGCGGCTGCGGCCACGCGCACGTTGCCGCGTACCGCCATACTCATACCGGTAAACCCGGTCAACGCGGAAAAGAAACATCCCAAAAGAAAAGCCAGGGAACGACCAATCCTGATCTCCGGCTCGATACCTTCCGGCACGAGCACATAAAGTCCGGCCGCCAGAAGAATAACGAGAAAAATAACCGTCTTAAACTGGCGATTCATATAGGCATTTGCTCCCTCCTGTATCGCCAGAGCTATTTCCCGCATCTTCTTCGTCCCCGTATCAGCCTTGAGAATATCCAGCATTAGATAAATGCTGTAAACCAGCCCAACAACAGAAATCCCTAAGATTACCCATAACCAGGTATGGTCGCTGGGAATCAGCGTAATTGAAATCGCCTCGTGCATTTTTTTACCTTTCTCTTGTAGTTAGTATCTACCCCCGGGGTCTGACAAAACTCCCATTACAATGTGGTCCTCACCACAGAGACACGGAGAACACAGAGCTTTCACAGAGCTGTTCCTCGCTGCCCTCTATCTGGGCTCAATAGCCCGGAATAACCAACCCTACAAACATCTCGCATCAAATACCAACCTTGGAGTTCATTGAGATTGACAAGAGAAAAATCCTTTGTGCTTTCTCAGTGTTCTCTGTGGCTCTGTGGTTAAAACACCGTTAACCCGCGTTTCACTGACCAAAAAAGATCTTCGCCTCATCATAACGCTCTTTAGGCACCGTCTTTAGTTTTGTCACCGCGTCAGCCAGCGGTACACATACGATATCGGTGCCGCGTAACGCGACCATCACCCCGAATTCACCCTGCTCGGCTGACTCCACCGCCTTCACGCCCAAGCGAGTGCCCAGCACCCGGTCAAAAGCCGTGGGAGAACCACCCCGCTGCAGGTGTCCCAAAACCACGTGGCGTGATTCCTGGCCGGTAAGCTTCTCTAACTGCTTGGCCAACATTTGACCGACACCACCTAACTTGACATGGCCGAAAGAATCCTTTTCTGTATCCTGGGTAACGAACCCTTCCAGATCCTTGGGCTGAGCTCCTTCGGATACCGCGACGATACTGTAGCCCTTGCCAGTCTCCTGCCGTTTTTTTAGTATCCCCACCACCTCGTTGATATCGAATTTCTCCTCAGGCAGCAGGATAACATGTGCGCCGCCGGCGATACCCGCTTCCAGGGTCATCCAACCGGCATGCCTGCCCATCACTTCTACCACCAGGATACGCTCGTGCGAATTAGCTGTAGTATGCACCCGGTCAAAGGATTCAGTAGCAATGTTAATGGCGGTATCATAACCGAAAGTATAATCAGTGGCCGAAAGATCATTATCTATCGTCTTAGGCACACCAATAGTATTTATTTTTTTCTCTTGGTATAGTTTATTCGCGACCCCCAGGGTATCCTCGCCGCCAATGGCGATCAGCGCGTCAACCTTGTCTTTCTTTAGCGTCTCCTCCGCCTTATCAAAACCACCCTTAACCTTGGGCAGGTTAGTACGTGAAGTGCGCAAAATAGTTCCCCCAGTACGATGGATATCCTCCACAGCGTCCAGCGTAAGCGCCACACTCTCTCCCTCCAGGATACCGGCCCAGCCACGACGATAGCCGATCACTTCGTGCCCATTACCGATCGCTTTCACCGTAATCCCTCTGATCACAGCATTTAACCCCGGACAGTCTCCTCCCCCGGTCAGGCATGCGAATTTCATTCTAATTTCTCCTCTTGACGATAAGATTACTATTCTTTCTTCCAGATTTCTTAAGCCTGTATCCCCCCATCTTCAAGGCCTTCTCCCAACTACCAAACTCGCGTCTGCCGGCGGAATAAAGAGCTAAGTTATGCCGGTAAGCCTCAACCAAGCTCTCAGTAGAAGATCTCCCTATTTCCAACAAAACCCGTTTTTTATCCCAAAGACTTAGCTTCTGCCGGCGTGATTTCTTACCATTCGACATAATCCGCTCATAATTGATGCCGGCCGCACACACCGCTGAACGCCAACTGCCAAAATAGCTAGCGCTGGAGGCAGCAGAGAATAAAGCGATATGCTCGCGAGACACAACGGAAGCGGAAAGATTCTCGCCATCTCGCTTGAGTCGCCTAATCTGTGAAATTATCTTCTTTTTGCTCCACTTGCGTCTTTTCACAGTGACCCCCCTTGCCTAAACAACAAGGCGCAATTATAAACAATGCTCCAAGAAGGAGCAAGGTAAATCTGCATAAAAAAACGTTAACCAGCCTACGGCTGGTGGCGCCCACAGAGGGACGCCACTACTATCCTCTGCCTAGTAGCTCGTGCTTTGCCGCCGTAAAAGCGTCATCCGCGCTGATAGAAGTCAAACACACGTATTTTCGGTCACACTTCCGTTTATAACAAGGACTGCAGTCATATGCTCGTTTCAATATTTTAGTCTTTCTTCCCAATGGCGCGGTCCAGCGCGGGTTGCTGGAGCCGAATATTGCTAACACCCTACAACCCAATGCAGCGGCCAGATGCATGGTGCCGGAATCATTACAGACCACCAAACTGCAATGGCCTAGAAGTCGCATCAATTCATTAAGGTCGGTCTCCCCGGCAACGGAAAGCGCTCTATCACCGATTTCCCTGGCCAACTTTCGACAGAGCTCCTTCTCTTCGCGCGAACCGGTTACGACGATTCTCGTTCCGGGCTGCCGAACGAGTTTTTGACCCAACTCTATGAAGCTTCTCAGCGGCCATCTCTTAGCAGGACCAAAAGTAGCGCCCGGAGCCAACACCACCCTTGTCAAGCCCAGCCGTGACAGACCAGACATCTCTCCGATATTCTTTTTTCGCCAGGCATATAATCCCCGCAAAGGCTCGTGCGGTAACCCCTCATATCCCGCCGCGACAACAAGTTCCAGGTATTCCTCCGCCAGGTGCTTTTCTCGCTCACCGGCAGGATAGTCAACCACGCTACTCAGCAAAAAAGCGCGGCCCTCGCTCTTATAACCTATTCTTTCCCGGATGCCTGCCGTCCAAATCAACAGAGCGGAAGAAAAAGAATTAGTCATCAGAATGGCCCGATCGTATCCCCGCGCCCGCATCTTTCCCGCGACGGCAATATTAGACAGAAAGCCACTGCGTTTCATAGTCAGGACATCCAGCCCCGGCATGGCAATACGATAAAACGGCGCCAACTTCTCAAGAGTTAGCAGACTCACCTCGTCGCCCGAAGCGGCTATCGCCGAAAGCGCCGGCAGCGACATCACCGCGTCACCGAGCCAGTTTGGAGTACGTACAATAATCTTCATGGTTCACCTGTGTCTCGAATCTCGCATCTCGTTGCTCTGCTAAAATATCGACAAGATAAGCAAAGCTTATCTCTTCGCGATACTAGATACCAAATACTAGATACTAAATGATTGCTATCCCAATACTCCACTAAACAACACCTTTAGCGCTTCCAGTTTTTCCACCAACGCTGTGCGCGCAAAAAGAACACCCACACCGATAATCACACCAAGCAAGACATACTGCCCGATAAGAAAGACGAACTTCTTACGTCCAAAGTACCGCAGCAGGTAACTATTAACGAACCAAATCCCCACCAAACCACGCGCCGTAACATAATAACCGGAGCTGAATATTAACACCGTCAAACTATGCAATAGAATATTCGCACAATATAATAGAAGACCAACTGTGCCAAAGCCCGGCAGCTTTTTCTTTGGCGAAGCAAAAAGCTGAACCAACGCGATGACCGTCATCAGGCCCATAAAAAAAGATTTGCTATTCCTGCCCCAGTAAAACCCTGAATTCAATATTACCAGGAAGATCCCCAGGCCCAGCAGCATCATGAAATTAAAGGCCCGGGCACGGCTCTTGGCTGGGGCTTTCAAATTATCGCGCGCTCTGGCCATGCGCGCTTCGCTCATTTCCTTGCAAATATGTCGATCCCGCTCAACACGCGCTATCACCTTGGCACAATAGGGACAGGTCCACTGCACCCGTTCCTGCGGAACTTCCACCGACTTATCCTGCAGCTCACCGCAACCGGGACATTCCTTCACTTCCAGCGCTACCGTCTTGCCGCATTTCCAACACTTTTTCGCTCCACTCATTACCATAGCTTACCTCCAAACACTCAGATAAACACTTAACGTCTTTTCACCACAGAGCCACAGAGAACACAGAGGTCACAGAGAAACGACTTTTTCTGGATAACACCAACTCCGTACCATAACGGCTAACGTCTTTTTCACAGCCTATGTCGTTATCCAAAGAAAATCTTTTTAAGTTGTTCCTCTGTGTTCTCTGTGGCTAATCAGTCGCCTGCCCTGCATGTCCGCCATAGTCCAAAAGGATCGGTGGGCGGAATTCACCCTCCTCTTCGTCGCTCCGCTCCTGGTCTCCTCCCCTCAAGGGAGGAGAAATATGGTAGTAATTGTTCTTGGTCTTTATCCAAAGAGATTTTTTTAAGTTGTTCCTCTGTGACCTCTGTGCCCTCTGTGGCTCTTAGGTGCTATTTCCTTGCCAACTCCCAAAGCTTCAAATACCTTGAAAACGTAGACAGCGAACTAAGCACACAAAGCACCAAGCCAATAAATCCGTCCAGCATCCCCAGCTTGAGCACATACATCTCTAAAAAAGTCCAGGGAGCACGTAACAAGACGTGCAGCACAGTACCTCGCCTACCGTTTTCATATCTTTCTTCCGCCCAAAGCGAAGTATAAACATTCATCCGACGCAAATACTGTTCAATAGAGTGATAACTATAATGATCGATCTTTACCCGTAACATCCCTGCTTTCCCCTGCAGGACTACCCCCTCGTGGACCTTGCGTTTTTCGTCCAGTTGTCCCCTGCCCTTCTTAAACAACCGCAACTGCCGGTCCCGCCCCCAACCGCAGAAGCGTATGCGCCTGCCGAGAAAATAGGCGCGGCGGCGAATGTAATAACCGTCAACTCCCCCCGGCTCCGCCAGGATACCCTGTATCTCCGCGGCGGCTCCTCGCTCCAACACCTCGTCACTGTCCAAAACGAGTATCCAGTCACCCCGCGCCATCTCAATGCCCTTGTTGCGGGTAGCGGAAAACCCCCGCCATTGGACGGAATAAAACCCCTCCGTAAAACGGCGGGCGATCTCCTCGGTGCGGTCGCTGCTCCCGGAATCAAGCACCAATATCTCATCCGCCCACTCGACACTCGCCAGACACTTCTCCAACAGGCGTTCAGAATTCTTGGTAAGTACTATCACTGATAATTTAGACATTATTTTCTCCATGCTATGAAAATCCCTTCATCCCCAGGTAGGGGCGATTCCGCCTTCATTGAAGGGCTACGACAAACAAGTCGCAAGCCGCTCCCGCAGAGGTATTATCACTGGGGACGGACAATAGTTCAAGCTAATAAAGCTAAAAAAAGTATCCCTTTAGTGGAGCGGGGAAAACCCGTGGACTCCCGCTCCCCGCTTTCGCGGGGACAAGCTTTGCGGGAATGACAACCGTTTTACCACACTTGCCTTTGCTTGTCACACCCGCGAAGGCGGGTGTCCAGTTGGATTTTGGAGGGAACGAGTTTTTTGCGTGTGCACAG
>JAUXIB010000173.1 GCA_030621225.1 candidate division FCPU426 bacterium | reverse complement strand
GACGGAGTCCAGGGTCTTTGCGATCTTTTTTACGGCATCGCTGACCATTTCCTCGATGTCCGCTGCCCGCAGCAGATGCGCAGACGACAACAGGAGCATGATTACTGCAGTTGCTAGTAATTTCTTATTCATTATTTTCCTCTAAAATTTACAAATGAAGGCTAATATTATAGTTTGCGGGTGGAGATGTCAATGAATATTTCTTGCGGTAAATACTCCCTCAGTTACGGGGGTATTACAATTCCATCGGCATGTAGGGGCGCGATCCTACGTCGCCCCTCCGCCCGGGGGCTATGTAGGACAGGTGAATTGCGCCCTAGGGTTCAATAAATTGAACCCCTACAGGTCTTTGCGCGTGCAGCCTCCCCCCTCGTAACTGAGGCGATACGTTATTCGCTTTCTAGCCTTGCAGGGAGCGCATATAAGTGATAAATTATAAGAGACAATGTCATATGAGATCGGTGTAGACATCGTAGAAGTAGCGCGCATCCGCGAGGCAGTGGCCAAGGACGGCGAAAAGTTCCTCAAACGGCTTTTTTCCGAGTGGGAGCTGGAATATTGCGCCAAGAAACCGGATCCGGCGCAGCATTACGCGGTGCGTTTCGCCGCCAAGGAAGCATTGGTCAAGGCTTTTGGCGGCAACCTGGAGGAGGACGGCTGGCGCTGGCCGGAAGTAGAGGTAAGGAACGATGAGCGCGGCAAACCGGAGATCTGCCTGCACGGCCGCGCCGCGCAGCGAAAAAAGGAACTCGGGGTGGGTGAGATAAAGCTATCGCTTTCGCATAGTCGCGAGCAGGCGGTGGCGTTCATTATTGTTGAAATGTAAGGGTCGTTGGTCGTTAGTATTTAGTATTTGGTGAGCCGATGCGACTAAATACCAGATACCAACGACTAAATACCATGAGAGTAGTAACAGCAAAAGAAATGCGTGAGTTGGACCGCCTGGCGATCGAGGAGCGAGGGGTTCCGGGTTTAGAGCTGATGGAAAACGCCGGGCGCGGTGTGGCCGGTGTTATCCAACGGGATACCGTCGGGCGTGTGTTGCCAACGGTCGCTATTTTGATAGGCAAGGGCAACAACGGCGGGGACGGCCTGGTGGTCGCGCGCTATCTTAAAAAGAGCGGCTATCGCGTCAAGATATTCTCATTAATAGAGAAAAAAGAATTTCGCGGGGATCCGGCGGTAAATCTGCGCCGTGCCGCGGGCATAACGTTAGAGCTGGTAAGCGGGCGTAATTTAAAGGCGGTGCTGGGTAAACTGGCCAGCTACGAGCTGGTGGTGGACGGGATCTTCGGGACGGGTTTTAAGGGACCGATGAAGGGCCTGGCAGCTTCGCTGGTGGACGGTCTTAACGGCCTGGCTAAAAAGGTCTATGCCATAGACATCCCTTCGGGGATCATGGCTGATCTTGGCTCGGTGCGCGAACCTGCGGTACGGGCTTTTTGTACGGTTACTCTGGGGCTGCCCAAGCGGGCTTTCTTTTTGTCTCCGGCCATGGACTACTGCGGTAGGCTGGAGGTAGTGGACATCGGTTTGCCGGAGGAACTAGACAAAGCCGCGTCGCCCAGCTTGGAATTAATGGAAGCGCGGCACTTTTCTTTGCCTCCGCGCCGACCCAGTATGCACAAGGGGGATGCGGGGCGGTTGTTGACGGTCGCTGCTTCGCGCGGCTTGACGGGAGCGGCCGCTTTGTGCGCGCGGGCTGCCAGTCGCTGTGGTACCGGCTTGGTAGAAGTGGCGGTGCCGGCAAGTCTTAATGATATATTTGAAGTGAAACTGACCGAGGAGATGACTTTTCCCGTCAGTGACGCCGGCAAGGGATATCATGCCGGGAGTGGCGCGAGAACTATTCTCAAAAGATCAGCGGGAGTGGATGCGTTAGCTATCGGGCCCGGTCTGGGGCGCGCGGCAGGAACGGGGAGTCTGCTGCGGCAGGTGGTAAAGGGGTACCCGGGACCACTGGTGATCGACGCGGACGGTCTATATCACCTGGGAACATCGCTCAGGCTGCTTGAAAACCGGGCGGAACCGGCTGTTCTTACACCGCACGCGGGTGAGTTCGCGCGCCTTTTCCAGGTGCCTTTGCGTCGCGTGATAGAAAGCCGCTGGCAGGTGGCTTCGCGATTCTCAGTTGAGCATAAAGCGATAATAATTCTCAAGGGAGCCTACACCGCCGTTTGCGATCCGGAGGGATCGACCTATCTTAGTCCTTTCGCTAATTCAGGTTTGGCCAAGGGGGGCAGCGGCGATGTACTTTGCGGCATTATCGCGGGGCTGCGGGCCCAGGGACTGTCTCCGTTACAGGCCGCGTTAAGCGGGGTATATTTACACGGTTTTTGCGGTGAGTTGGCCCGGGGTAAGTATGGCGAACGCGGCATGTGTCCGAGCGATTTAGTGGAATTGCTGCCGCAGGGACTGGTTAGCCTGGAATCATCGCTTTTCTAAGGGAAGTTAATCTGTTACAATGTATGGTAGCTGTTTATCATTGAGCGCACCAGTGGGTGCTTTGTGTTACGAAAATGGCTGCAGAAAAATCGTCTCTGGCGGATAAATGGAAAGCGTTGGTGCAGTTAGCAAAGGTGCATGAGGCTAAGCTGCATGAGTATATCCATATCGGACGAGCTAAAGGAGAGACGAACTATAACATTCAGGTGGTCGGTAAGACCGATAGTGAGTGTCGGGATATTCTCAAGGGTGTTGAGATTTACAGCGAAATTTTGGAGAAGATCACGGAGATCGTTTGGGGCGAGGCCCGAGGTTTGAAAATATCTTGTGCGGCGCCGGAGGATCATCAGCTATGGGGGGACGCGGGAACCCATTCATCGGAGGAAGCGTTGCGGCAGGTGGCTTGGGAACAGTTTTATCCTGAGATCAGGCAGCAGGTGGTAGCGGAGTTGAACGCGTCCGGCGGCCCTCCGGATGAGAGCCAGATGGCGGCGAAGTTGTTGGGGGAACTGAAAAGAAGTCAGCAAAACGCCGAGATAGAAGAAAAAATAAATCTGATCGGCCGAGGCAACCAAGAGCTGACCGTTGCCCTGAAGACCTGGGAAAAACTGCTGAAATTCGTGGAGAACCGCGATACAAAAAAGCTGGACGCTCTGGCTCAGGATATGGCGAGCAAGATGCGGGAGTTTATCAGGATACTGATTAAGTTGGAGGAGTGATCATTCGCTGATTACACGCTGATTACGCTGATGAAACGCTGATTGTGCAGATTAGTTTGATTGGCAATCCGTGTAATCCGCGGAACGAAGTGTATTTGCGTAATCTGCGAGACGAGTGAAATCTGTGGAATAAGAAGGAGGTGCGGTGATGATTATAGACATTGGTTTGGTCGGTTTTTTGATTTTTGTACTGTTGTCCTGGGCGCTGGTTCTGGCGTTTTACATTGGCATGAATCTATTTCGTAACAAGGTGTTGGCCTGGGATGAAGACTGGCGGGAAGAGTGGGAAAAACAGTCTGGCCAACAGATCGAGCAGTATAAGTCAGAGTTGGACGCCAGTTTGAATAAATGGCGCGCGGTTTCCTGGATGGTTATCTTGACGATCCTGGTGATGGTAGGCGCGGGACTGGTGGTCTATTACCTCGGGCACGAGCAGGGTAGATTGGGCGAGGGGCAGACGATGCACCTGCTTTGGCTGGTCATTCTTTTCACCCTTGCTGTGCCGATGCCTGCTCTGATTTGCATAAACATGGCTGTCAACGTCCTGCGCCGGATGGTGATCAAGCTGGAAGCTTTTGTCTATACCGACCTACGGGTGGAATATGATGAGAAGGTCAAGCAGATGACGGAGTTGAACGAACAGCGCCGCGTGGAATATGAACGCTGGAAGACCAGTAAGCGGGCGGAGATCGCTAGAAAACGAGCGGTAACTCGTAGCAGAACAGAGGCGCGTAAAGATCAGTTAGAAACGGATCACAAACAAAAAGAAGAGGCTCAGCGTAAAAAACGGGACGCGATAGAGGCGGACCTGGAGCGCGAAGAGATACTCAAGAAAGTTGAAGGCTAACGCTGCCGCGGTATGGGGCGTTACTGTTCAAATATGCCAATCCAGACGCAGATGAAAAACAAGCCCGCGATGCGAGGCAGGCCCGCGATGCGAGGCAAGCCCGCGATGCGAGGCAAGCCCGCGATGCGAGGCCGGTGTGCGGTGTTTTTTTTGCTTTTTCTTTTACTACTCGTTTCACTTGTCGCCTGCCAACGACGGCATTTGGTAAGTGATTCGAGAATACGGGTGGTGATCAAGCCGCGCGTTATTTCCCCGGGCAGTGTATGTCAAGTGAAGGTGTTCGCCCCCGCGGAAGCGGTGCGGGTGGACGGACTGGCTGAAGTATGGGGATCGCCTCGTTATCATCTCAAATACGACGAAGCCTGTGAGTGTTGGCGTGGCCGGGGAATGATCCCGGTGGACGCGATCATCAGGCCTGGGATATATTCAATGCGTGCCGAGGTTGAATATGCTGATGGCTCGTGGGGGTATGCGTCTACGGCGATTGAGTTTAAGTAGTTCGCTGATTACGCAGATAAAGGCCACGCTGATTACGCGGATTGCGTTGTTGGTAAAAAAATTCACCCCAGAGGTGAGACTACGTGCCGCCCTGTGTTACACCTCTAGGGTGTGGAATATCAGGCAAACTATGGCGGGACAGGCGCCGAACACAGAGGAACGACTCAAAAAACTCTTTGGATAACGGCAAGAACAATCACTACCATACATCTCCTCCCTTGAGGGAAGGAGACCAGGAGCGGAGCGACGAAGAGGAGGGTGAATTCTGCTCACAGATCTTTTGGATAACGGCTAAAGGCTATTTGGCCACAGAGAACACAGAGGTCACAGAGGAAAGACTTTATCCATAGATTTGCAAGTTTCTGTTATGTTTAGCAAGGCAGAAACTCGCGAGAACACTTTTGGTGTTCGTACCACAGATTGGTGACTTCTTCTTATGATTTCCGATGGAGAGAAGGCACGAGGTGGTCTCCGACAACCGTACCACAGATTGTTATTTTGATGACGGCGAGGAAGACTCTTCGCTAGCAGGGGAGCATTCTTGGTTCTGACGGGTGAAGTTAAGGTTGGACATAAAAATTACACCCGCCTTCGTCATGTAGGGGTTCAATTCATTGAACCCTGGGCGCGATGAATCGCGCCCCTACAACGGCGCGGCAAGTAGATTATTATTTTGATAACGGAGAAGTCCGTGGATAGAAAAGCGCGAGAAAAAATAAGCATAATAATCCCCGTGCATAACGAGGTTGACTCGATAAGGCAGGTGGTGGACGAAATAAAAGACGTCCTCGGCGAGTGGCCGCACGAGATTCTGGTGGTCGATGATGCTTCTGGCGACGGGGGCTGTGACGGGCTGAACGGCGTAAAAGT
>JAUXIB010000030.1 GCA_030621225.1 candidate division FCPU426 bacterium | reverse complement strand
CACCGTAACGGCTAACGTCTTTTTCACCACGACGACACAACGTTTTTTCTTTTCTAACACCAACGCGCACCGCAACGGCTAACGTCTTTTTCACCACGACGTCACGACGTTCTTCTTTTCAAACACCAACACGCACCGTAACGGCTAACGTCTTTTTCACCACGACGACACGACGTTCTTCTTTTCAAACACCAACGCGCACCGTAACGGCTAACGTCTTTTTCACCACGACGTCACAACGTTTTTTCTTTCAAACACCAACGCGCATCGCAACAGTTAACGTCTTTTTCACCACGACGTCACAACGTTTTTCTTTCCTAACACCAACGCCGTACCGTAGCAACTAAAGTCCTTTTCACCACGACGACACAACGTTTTTCTTTTAAGCATCAACGTCGGGTCGCTGTGGATACGCCTCCATTAAAACCCAAGAACACACCCGGTGAGTTAACGACACGCACACTGGGTGTGTAACGACGCATCTGCCTTCAAGCTCTCCGTTAAAACCAACAATTGCATCCCTGATAACGAAGTGCTTTGTCGGTGTTATCCAAAAAAAGGTCGTTCGTAACGTCGTGTCGTTGTGGTAAAAGTCGTTCCTCTGTGACCTCTGTGGCTCCCTGCCTTTCGTCGTTATCCAAAAGAAACTGTTGATGGAATTCACCCTCCTCTTCGTCGCTCCGCTCCTGGTCTCCGATGCCTTCCTTTTCCACATTCGGTGGAGGGAAGACATGGGGTCGCCTTTGGCAACCGGAGCCCCTCAAGGGAGGAGATGCATGGTAGTAATTGTTCTTGGCCGTTAACGTCGCCTGTCTCGCCGAAGTGAAACAAAGGCGGATGTCGTCGTGGTAAGTGCCGTTATCAAAAGAACAATTTATGGATAAAATTGTTTCCCCACGGTATAATCGAGACGTGCTTTGTAAACGATGCTCTAAAAAGAATAACGACAGCCAGCGTTTTTGCTCCTTTTGTGGTGCGGAGCTGGCAAACGGTAAAAGACAGGTGTTGATCACTCGTGCCGAGGAACAGCGGCGCGAGGGGGACTATCAGGCCGCTGGAGTGAATTTGGAAAAGGCCAAGAACCTGGAACCGGAGAACCATTATCTTGATCTACTACTTGGTTTGAACTGTGAGAATCTGGGGGACACTGTCGCGCTCGGGCACGCGCGCGAGCATTATGCCTCTTTTCTCAAGGCTGATTTTGCCAATGAGAATGTCCACCAGTTGTTGATTGGCATCTATCAGAAGGAGGGGCGGCTTGGTGAGGCCAGGAAACGTTATGCCGGCTATCTGGAGGTAGATCAGGGAAACGAGTTGCTTGCCCGCTGTTTGAAATGGATAGATATAACCGCCAGCGTTAATGTTCCCCGTTCCGCCGTCTCGGCACAGGGCGATGGGGGTAAACACTATCGTTGGTTACGCTCTGCGGCTAATCCCATGATCTTGGCGCTTTTTGGTGGTACGGTGGAGTTAACGGTGGCCGGCGTTAATTTCATTTTACTGCAGAAAGACGCCGGCAGCCATAGCGATATGTTGTTGCATGGTGTCATCGGGGTTGTTCTCTGGGGCATAGCCGGATATTTTTTCTTCTCCCGCCGTACGGATTGATCCTCATTTTGAGTTCCAAGCTAGTCGTTAGTCGTTGGTATCTAGTTTCTAGCCCTGAGCTTTGTCGAAGGGCTGGTATTTAGCGACCATTTAGCCGAATCCCCCGCGGCTTGCCGCGGGGAGTTTCACTCGCCAACCCCAAACTACCAGGCTGCGAATTCAGCGTCCTTGACTTTTGACCCTAAAAATATTACAATTACAATACAGTTGGGTTTTACGTTGTTTTGTGAAAATACGAGTTGGATTATTAACGATACTAGGGAATCATGGAAGAAAACGCCAACAATTCCGAAGTGGATATCAATAAATTCCTGAAGGAGATCGAGAGCCTCGGCGGTAAATTGGAGGCTAATCCTGATTCAATGGTTTTTGCTCCCCTGGCTGACGCTTATCGCAAGAGCGGCATGCTGGACCAGGCGGAGGAAGTATGCCAGTTGGGCCTGGAGAAGCACCCGCAGTTTTCCAGCGCCAGGGTCGTGCTGGGGCGCATTTTTTTGGAACAAAAGAAATATAGCGAAGCTGCCGAGGAATTCAGGCAGGTCCTCAAGGACGAGATGGATAATTTGATGGCCAATACATTGATCGGCCATGCTTTGCTGGGCGAGCGCAAGTTCAAAGAGGCCGCTGAAGCTTTGCGGCGTGCGCTGGTCTTAAATCCGGACGACCCGGGACTCCAGAGTACGCTGGATGATGCTATCGCTTATTCCAAGGGGTTGAAAGAGCCGCCGCCTGAAGAAGAATCAGAACCGACGCTTGTTGAAGCTGTCGATGGGAAACCGGAGACTAAAACTGTCGCGCCGGCAGAGCCGCCTGAAGACGTTGTGCCGGCGAAAATAGAGCTTGCTAAAGATGCCGGCGAAAGGGTTGAGGATAAGGCAGAAGGCCCTGCCCCTATCAAGGCAACCGGTTCGGGAGCGGGGAATATTACCGCCTCGTTGAAGGTTGCTGAGATGCATATGAAACGCGGGAATTTTGATCTGGCCGTTCCTATATATGAGGAGGTAGTGGCCGCTGACCCTGATAATTTGATAGCCCATAGCAAATTGAAGGAAGCTTGTGCCAAGGTTGATGCCGCCGCTGGGGATCCTTCGATAACGAGTGCGGTGAAAGAAGAAACTTCCGTGTCGACGGGAGACGGTGTGGTAGCGGAATCCGAGGCTGCTGTGGCGGAACAGCGTGAAGCTGAGGACGGGGTGACCGATTTGAAAGGCGGTATGTTGGATCTGGACTTGCCGCTTGTAGATATGGCGGGATTGGAAAAATCGACGGGGGAAAAGGAAAACGACGCCGCGGAACAAGATCTGGCGGTGAAAGAAGTTCCCGGTCGGGAAGATAAAGAAGATGCCGTAATAGAACAAGGCCCGACGACGGAAGTGAGCTCTGCCCGGGAAGAAGAAACGGGGGGGCAAGCGGCGGCGGCCGTGGCCGAAGACGATGAGTCGATGGCGGATGTAGCCGCAGGCGTTTTGGATGAGGTTGGCGGAGAAGTGGCGGATAAAGGAGTGTCTGGCGATGACGAACTGGCAGGGGTGGCATTAGTGGAGCCCGTTGAAGAGGCTTCGGTAGCATTGGCGGAGGAAGAATCGGAGAGTGTCTCCGCGGCGGCGGCGGTGATAGATGAGCCGCAGGAAACATTAATGCAGTCTCCTGGAGAAGGGGTTGATTTTACCGCGGTTTTGGCGAGATTGAACGAGACCGCTGGTATCGTCGGCAGTATGCTGGTAGCGCCAGGGGATGGCTCGGTTTTTGATCAGGTGTTGACTGTTGAGATGGATACTTCTGAGATCGGACAGATGGTCTCGGCTATCTACAACAATGTTCATAAGTCGGTGAATAGTCTTAACCAGGGTAAATTAACCCAGGTATTGATCACTGCGCGCGATGGCCAGGTGTTTCTTAATACGACTTCATATGGTGTCCTGGCCATCTTGGCTAATGAGAAGATAAGAATTGGCATGTTACGCTTGGCGCTCAAAGAAGCGGTTAACGACATTGAAAAAACGGTGAGGGAGGGGTAGTATTATGGATTATAAAGAGGTATTAAAGACGATCGCGGACAGTGTGGAAGGTTCCATTGGGATTGGTTTGATCGGGTTGGATGGTATGATCGTGGATCAGTATTCCGCCGAGCCTGATTTTGATGTTGCCATGGTTGGGGTAGAATATTCCAGCGTGATCAAGAACGCGTCCAAGGCTTCCCAGGATTTCGGCTTGGGGCCGACCACGGAGATCTTGATCACCACCGAGCAGGCGACGATGATCATGATGATGGTCGGTAAAAGCTATTTTGCCGTGTTGGCCATTGGCGAGGATGGGAACCTGGGGCGCGGGCGCCTGGAAATGAAGAAGCACATCCCTCGCATGGAGCAGGAGATGATGGAGTAGGCGGTAGGATAGAATCAGTTGAGGGATAACCCTGTACCATTCGCGTTCTGCGCTTAGGTACAGGGCCACGGCTGGTTTTATTCATTTTAATCAGCCCCGAACCATTCGCAAAGGTTCGGGGGCGGGGCAAGCCCTGAACCCTGTACCACTCGCGATACTCGGGTGCAGGGCATGCCATTCACGAGGGTTCAGGTACGGGGCAAGTCTGCCTGCCGTTGATGTTCTGATGGAAATCAAAGAGATGAAATCTGAGTAGGTCAAAAACTGTCATAAACTTGAGCTGATATTGACGAAATTTGTTATATTTGCTATCTTAAGTATGGACCTTATGCTGCGGAATACGCAATCAACAACTGACAGATCAAGGGAGACAATGATGAAAAAGACCTTTCGCGGTGTATTATTTGCGTTGTATATTTTGTCCTCGTATACATTGGCGTGGGGGGAATTCACCCTGTATCATCTTACTGATACTCATTGCTTAGCAAATGCGAATGATGAAGTGAAGCAAGTGCTCAAGAATATCAATGCTGCCGCTGATGCTGATGTAGTAGTAATAACCGGTGATGTAGTAGAAGTGGGCGTTACTATTTATTATCGGGGATTCAAACGTGATATACATGATGTGCTTAACTGTCCCAAGAAACTCTATGTGTGTGGTAACCATGAGACGGCATGGTCAGGTGTGGGTGGCAAATTTCTTTTTGAAGAATACGCCGGGCCTATCTCCTGGTATTGCGATATCCAGGGATGGCGGTTGGTGTCTTTGAATAATGCCCAGGCAAACTCTCACGGTGGTTACCTTAGCCTAAACGACATGGTAGAACTGGAGCGAGTGCTTTTGGAAGCAAAAGAGAAGGGGATGGATATCATTGTTTGTTCGCACTTTCCGCCTATGAATCCTGATGGCTACACCTCCCTTGCCTATGACGAGGACCGTCTCTTTACACTCTTAAAAGAAAACAACGTAAAGCTATTTCTTTCCGGCCATATCCATGCGAACAACAAATGGAAATTTTACGATGTGCCGGTCATGAACCTTGCTGCTACTAAAGACGGCTGGTATACCCGTTATACCATAGACGGCAAGGGGGTTGACTATCAGGTGTATGAAAGCGGGAAACTCAAAGACTCGGGTATGCTTTATGATTCAAAGGGAAAATTAAAGGAATTTTTGAAATCTGTCAGCGGACGTGCTGAAGCCTCATCTTTGGGGCTGGGTAAACCAAAGGTAATACGTGGTAGGGCAGGCGTGCGTAAATTATTTCAGGCAACAGGATCTTGCCAGGCAGGATTGGCTGTAGCTGGTAACGAAATTGCTTTTGCTGACTCTAGTGGTAAGGGTTTTAGGTTGGATTCCAGGAAGGGAAAAATACTGGGTGAAATAGATTTTAGAGGAGAGGGTTCGCTGCAGCCCATTGCTTATAAGGGTGATTTTATATATTTTTCTGATTACGGTGATGTTAAATGCAAGGGCTGGAAGATCAGTGTGAGGGGTGGTATTTCATCTCAGCCTATTTTGCGGGAAGATTGTCTTGTGATCGGGAGCGCAAAGGGAAGAATACTATACATCGATGCAAGGAATGGCCGTGAAATAGCTGAATATGATGCAGGAGAATTCCCGCTTGGTGGTCTGGTATCTGACAGCGATCATCTCTATTTTGCCAGTTTTAGCGGAGAGATCGGATGCCTCGATAAAAAGGCGGCTATGGTTTGGCGTCATGATACTGGTGGTATTTATAATAGCGTAGCTCCTGCAGTTCCTGCTGTGGGTGAAAAGGTAGTTGTCTTTGGAGGACGTGAAAGCGGTACTTTATACGCTTATTGGAAGGATGACGGGACGAGTGCCTGGGAGAAAGAACTTGGGCTGGGGAACATTAACGTCTGTGATATACATGCCTATGGTGATTTCATTCTGGCCACTGGATTGAGAGATCCCGGAAACCTGCGTGCTGTTCGTGCTGCAGACGGTGTAATAGAATGGGAAGCACCGTTACCGTTTTTCGCATCAAGGTCTTCTGTCAACGGTGGATATCTGGTGCTGGCAGGAGGAGCAGAAGCCCGTATTGGTGTCATTGATCTTGAGACTCGCTCTATGATTGTGGATGTGGATCTGGGAGAGGATATAACGAACGGTGTGCCAATAATGGCAGGAGACACTCTTTATCAATCTACCATGGCAGGACAGGTTTTTGCTGTGCATTGCCCGGGAGTCGAAGCAGGAAAAAGCGGAAGCGATGAATCACGCCGAAGCGGTAGCAAACCAGCGACTAGAACCGAGCTTTTAGCTCATCCTTTAGATGATTTTGAAAAAGGGGTGAATGATAAGTGGTCTGCTACGTGTGACTCGTATGGGGAGACCAGCGTAGATAAACCAGAAGCGATCAAGACCAAGGGTGCGGATGGTAAATCAACAACTGCTTTGCATGTCAAAGGGCTCATAGGCAAAAGTGCTGACCGCAAATGGGTCTGGATTCTTACACAGCTTAGTGGTTTGGGAGATATTTCAAAGAGCAAGGGCATATCTTTCCTTGCCCGTTCTGAGGAGGATAACCAGACATACATAGCAATAGAGGGGATAATGGACGGCAAGGACGTTTCTGGTACAGGGGCAGGGCCTCGCTGTAGCTTTCAGCTCACTAAAGAGTGGCAGGAATATACATTTGAATGGGCAGACTTTAAGCAGCCCACCTGGGCATGTCCAGGTGAGAACTGTCTAGGTGAGTGGATACCTGACAACGTCAGAATGCTGAACTGGGCACCATTGGGTGAAGGCATAAACTTTGACCTATGGTTGGATGATGTACGGTTGTTATATGATAAAGGAAGCAATTAGTAGAAATAGGGGTCAGGTGTGACTTGATATGATCCCTCTTTTTTAGTAAATGAGGAATGGAGAGACCTGACCCCGTCTTTTGGGAGACAACCCCGCGACCTCTCTCCGTTGGAGATCATAAGAAGAGGTTGCCAATCTGTGGATTGAGTCGTTAACGTCGCCTGTCTCGCCGAAGTGAAACAAAGGCGGATGACTTCTGAAGTTGCCATGCCGAAGTAGTACGTAGTTCAGGGGATGTAGGGTGTTCTGGATTCTGGCTCCACCCCGAGGGAGTATGTTCCGATAATTTTTGAAAAAAAGACTTGACATTATTTCCTTAATTAGTAATAATAACTATTATTAATAAAGGATTACTATGGCTAATCAGCAGACGACCAGAATGACGTGCCAGCGACGGGTGATACTGGAAGAGTTGCGTAAGGTGACCAGTCACCCGACTGCCGAGGAAATATATGCGATGGTGCGGCAAAGGCTGCCGCGGGTTAGTCTCGGTACGGTCTATCGTAATCTGGAGATACTCTCGGAAGGAGGTGAAGTGCTGAAGTTGGAGACGGCGGGTAGAAGGAAAAGGTTTGACGGCAAGCCGCAAAGCCATTATCATATCCGCTGTGTTGCCTGTGGGCGTGTGGATGACGTCCCTGTTAAATTCTCCGGTCAATTGGAAAAGAAGTTACGTAAGTTGAGTGATTATCAGGTGACCGGGCACTCTCTTGAGTTCCAGGGGATATGCCCGGCGTGTGGGAAGCGCGGAAACGCAGATTGCGCGGAACTGCCGCTGGCGCGGCAGCGCAGATTACGCAGATGAAACTATCGCGAACTCCGCGAAAAAAATAATCAGCGGCTAGCAACAATGATAAATAAAGGAGGAGTTACCATGGGATTAAAAGGAACAAAGACGGAAAAGAATACTTTGACAGCATTTGCCGGTGAGTCGCAAGCGCGTAACCGCTATACCTATTTTGCCAGCAAGGCGAAGAAGGAAGGCTTTGTGCAGGTGGCGGCTATTTTCGAGGAGACCGCCAACCAAGAGAAAGAGCACGCTAAGCGGCTTTTCAAACTGCTGGAGGGAGGAGAGGTAGAAATACAGGCTGCTTTTCCGGCGGGGGTGATCGGCAGCACAGCGGAGAACCTTAAGGCCTCAGCCGGTGGTGAGAACCATGAGTGGCAGGAGATGTATCCTTCGTTTGCCAAGACTGCCCGCGAGGAAGGTCAGGAGGCGGCCGCCTGTATTTTTGAGGCGATCGCTGTGGCCGAGAAGCAGCACGAAAAACGATATCTGGCGTTGCTGAAGAACATCGAGGACGGCACGGTCTTCAAGCAGGCAAAGAAGACCAGTTGGGCCTGTAGGAACTGCGGCTACGTACACGAAGGCGAAGAGGCCCCGGAGGCCTGCCCCGCTTGTGCCCACCCGCAGGCGTATTTTGAATTGCTTGCTGAGAACTGGTGACCTGAATCGCGTGTCTCGTGTCACGGGTCTCGCGTCCAATGAAGTAGTGGCGGCCCTCCGCGGCCGCCACCGCGCCGGTAGGCGTGGTTACAAAAGGAGATAACAATGTCTGAAAAAAACAAATTGGAAGTCTACAAATGCGAAGTATGCGGTAATATAGTTGAACTGCTGCACGTTGGCAAGGGGGAGCTTGTCTGTTGTGGACAGCCGATGGTATTGCAGCAGGAGAACACGGTGGACGCGGCCAAGGAGAAGCATGTACCGGTTATCGAGAAGACGGATGGCGGCGTCAAGGTGGTGGTCGGCGAGGCAGCGCATCCGATGGACGAGGATCATTACATTGAATGGATCGAGTTAATCGCGGACGGCGAGACCCATATTAAGTTTCTCGAGCCTGGCGGAGCCCCCGAGGCGGTGTTTGCGGTTGAGGCCGATAATCTTTCGGCCCGGGAATACTGTACCAAGCACGGTCTCTGGAAAGCATAACCGCCTTGTCTTAACGTCCAACGTCAGAATGTCGAACGCCCGAGTTGGTATACTGGGGACGTTGGACCTTTGACGTTCGACGTTTGACGACTTGATTAAGGCAATGAGTGTGGATAACACCTGGGCAAAACAGTTAAAGAAGTATCGTTATAAGAGCGATAAGCTTACCGTTTGGTGGAATGGCGCGCTTTGCAACCATAACGGTAACTGTTTGCGTCAGTTGCCGGAGGTGTTTAACGTCAATAAGCCGCGTTGGATCGATGTGAAAGCGGGTGTGCCGGAGGAGATAGCCGAGGTATGCGATCAGTGTCCGACCGGGTCGCTTAGCTATGAGTGGCCGAAGCATGACGAAAAGAAAGAGGGCTAAGTGATAGCTTTTAATTGGGAGGTATGAATGAAAGGGTCTTTTCCGGCGGTGAAGTTGAGTGATGGGGTGCATTGGGTAGGCGCGATAGACTGGGACCGGCGTCTCTTCGATTCGCTGATCCCGCTGCCTGATGGCACCAGCTATAATTCTTATCTGGTCACAGGGGAGAAGAAGGTGGCGTTGATCGACGCGGTGGACCCGGCGATGCTGGACGTGCTGATGGCGCGGTTGGAAGATGTGCCCCGGCTGGACTACCTGGTATCGCAACATGTGGAACAGGATCATTCCGGCGCGATTCCCGCGGTGCTGGAGAAGTATCCCCAGGCCAAGCTGTTGTGCTCGGCCAAGGCAAAAGGGATGCTTGAGAGCCACTTGCACATCGCCGCCGACCGTATTCGCGTGGTGGAAGACGGCGAGGAGGTGGCGCTGGGCGGCAAGACGCTGAAATTCATCTATACTCCCTGGGTACATTGGCCGGAGACGATGGTCACCTACCTGAAAGAGAACAAGCTACTCTTCAGTTGTGACTTCTTTGGTTCTCACATTGCCACGAGTGAGCTCTGTTGCCAGGACCGGTGCCGCGTCTATGAGGCGGCGAAACGCTACTTTGCTGAGATAATGATGCCGTTCAGGCATGTCATCAAGGATAATTTGAAGAAGCTCGAGGCGTATGAAATAGGTGTGATCGCTCCCAGTCACGGCCAGGTTCATCAGGATCCATCTTTTATCATCGAGGCCTATAGGGAGTGGGTCTTGGCTGAGTCGAAAAACCTGGTTGCCCTGCCGTACGTCTCTATGCACGGTAGCACCAGGAAAATGGTGGACTACTTAGTGGACGCTCTGAGCCGACGCGGTGTGGCGGTGGAGCAATTCAGCTTGCCCGAGACTGACATTGGCAAGCTTGCTATGTCGCTCGTGGACGCGAGAACGATCGTCCTGGGGACGCCGACGGTTCTCGCCGGGCCTCATCCGCTTGCGGCTTACGCCGCCTTTCTCGCCAATGCCTTGCGTCCCGAGGTCAAGTTCCTTTCGATAATCGGGTCTTATGGTTGGGGGGGGAAGACGGTGGATGTTCTTGCGGCGATGATACCAAATCTGAAGGTGGAGTTGATCGATCCGGTGTTGTGCACGGGGATGCCCGGGGCGGCGGAGTTCAAGGCGCTCGATGCGTTGGCGGCAGCGATCAAGAAAAAACACGAAAGCGTAAAACAATAGGAGGGAGTTATGAAGAAGTACAAATGCAATGTCTGTGGGTACATCTATGACCCCGCGGCGGGAGATCCGGATAATGGAGTGGAGCCCGGCACTGCTTGGGAGAATGTCCTCGAGGATTGGTTGTGTCCGGTTTGCGGCGCGGGGAAGGATGCGTTTGAGGAGGAAGCTTAGGCCATCAGCGAACATCATACGTCAAACGTCGAATGTCGAACGTCAAAGGATGAACGACTAGTGACAAACAAAGTGGGAGAATGAAATGGCAAACGGATCGTTTGAAGAGATAATTAATTTTGCCAAGGAGAAGGAACAGGAGGCGGTGGATTTTTATACTGACTTAGCCGGTAAGACCGAGGCGGAGAACATCAAGGACGCGCTCTTGGAGATGGCCGGGCAGGAGGCGCGGCACAAACAGGCGCTTGAAGATATGAGTTTAGAGGTGTTCAAGGGAAGTGAGCCGCCGCGGGAAATAGAAGATCTCAAGTTAGCTACCACCATGCCCGAACTGGAACCACGTCCGGATATGACTTACCAGGAGATACTTACCGTGTCCATTAAGCGTGAGGAAGGGGCCGAGAAGCTTTACAAGCATATGGCGGCGGTCGCTTCCGATGACCTGCAAAAGCAGGTTTTGGAAAGGCTCTCGGCCGAAGAACTCAATCACCGTAATATTCTTGAGAAGGAATATGACGATCGGGTGAATCAGGAAAACTAAGTCCCGTGGCACGGGACTAGTCGTTAGTATTTGGTCGTTGGTATTTGGTTTGCCGACTAGATACAAAATATCAGATACTAGTTGTGAACGACTAGCAACGAGCAACAACGTGAAAAGCATACTTTTTCTCTGTACCGGTAATTCTTGTCGCAGCCAGATGGCCGAGGGCCTGGCGCGCAGCATGGCGCCTGAAGGGGTTAGCGTTTACAGCGCCGGGCTTGAACCAAAAGGGGTGCATCTTTTGGCGATCAGGGTGATGTCCGAGGTCGGTATAGATATCTCAGCATATCGATCCAAGGATCTTGACGGAGTTTCGATTAGTCAGCTTGATACTGTAATCACGCTTTGCGGCAACGCTGAGGAACGTTGCCCTGTCTTCTCCGGGCAGGTGAAGCGGCTGCACTGGGGTTTGGATGATCCGGCTGAGGCGTCCGGTGGAGAAGAGGAAGTGCTCGCGGTTTTTCGGCGGGTGCGGGACGAGATTAAGGGCAAGTTGGTGGAGCTGCTTAAGGAGTTATGAATTCTGAGTTTTGAATTATGAATTACCTGTCACGGCGAAGAGTGAATGGTGAAAAGTCGAAGACCCTATGTAGCCTGTGAAGCAGGAGATGCGTTTGAGTGGGCGAAGTAGGGTGGATAGTGAATAGCAGGCAGACAGGAATGGTGCTTTCGAGCTACGAACTGCGAACTACTAGCTACGAGTACGGGAGAATCGTAAATGAGTGAAGATAAGCAAAACATAATAGATTTAGTGTGTGCGGTGCATGGCGAGATCAGTGAAAAGGCCGCGGCAGTTTCCACTCTGATGGCGGCGGGCAGGCTGGAAGGCTTCTGGAGCAAGGCCGATAATGTATTCTACTTGTTGCGCAAATTGACAGTTGAGCATTTCCGGCGGGAGGAGATCCTGCTTGAAATCATTGAACGCGATGAACGTCTGGGACCTGGGCAAATGGAATATTTTGCGGAAGTACGCCGTGAGCACGGAGAAATGCTGAAATCATTTGAGGACATACGGCGACTTGGCGCGGATTACGACAAAGGGGATGCCGGTGCAATTCGGGGATTAGCTGGTAAGTTAAGTGAGCTGACGAAATTTATTTTTTCGCACGCGGAAAAAGAAGATAAAGAACTTTTTCCCTTTGCGCGTGAATTCTTGAGTGACAAGCAACTATCTGAGTTGCAAGCTAGGATCTCTGAATTATGAAAATGGTGGTCAGGGGTCGGTGGCCAGTAAGTTGGTCGTTAGTCGTTGGTATCTGGTATTTGGTTGTATGCAGATGGTTTTAATACGTAGATAGAATTAGGCGACTAAATACCAAATACTAACGACCAAATACTGTAAACAGCTACGAGCACCGAGCTACGAGCTACGAATTCTTGATCATCACCAGTAGCATCTTGAAATTTTCCGCCGCCGCCAGCGCGTGCGGTATGTCCGCCGGCATGATGATCATCTCGCCTTTTTTGACGCGGTAAGGCTTGCCAGCGATCGTAATTTCCGCTTCGCCGTCCAGTACGTTTACCAAGGCGTCAAAGGGCGCCGTGTGTTCGCTGAGCTTCTCGCCTTTGCTGAAGGCGAATAGAGTGACCGTGCCGTTCTCTTTTTTTATCAGTGTTTTGCTGACCACTGTGCCTTGCTGGTAGTCAACCAACTTTTCCGTCTCCAGTCCTTCGGCTAGATATTCGTTTGCATTCGAATTGTTGTCAGTCATTTTTATCTCCTTTATGTGGTGTGTGGTACGTCCCGTGTCCCGTGTCTCGCGTCTAAAGTCGTACGCTAAACGTCAAACGTCATAGACGACGTTAGACATTAGACCCTACTTCGCTGAAGCTATGTAGGGCAGGCGTGTGACGTTGGACGGAAACAACGCTGTACGCAGTATAAGCCTAACAGCATCCCTTGTATTGTTTGATATACTCCCCCAGCAGAGAGAGAGCTTCTGGCGCGGAGAAGGAGTATATTATTTTATTTCCTGCTCGGCGGTACTTCAGTATACCATTTTCGCTTAAAACCTTTAGGTGTTTAGAGACATATGGCTGCGGTAATTTGAGTTTTTTATGAATATCTACTACGCAGCACCCCGCCGTGTCGCGGCAGCAGTGTGTTGTTAGCACGTTTAGAATGCGTAGCCGCGTGGGGTTGCCGAGCGCTTTAAAGAGGCGCGCGGCCTTTTGATATTTATCGGTGTTTTTATTCAACAGCATCCCTCCTCTTGGTCATCGTCGCAACCACAACCGCTGCCTTTGGGGGTGATCTTTAGAATATCTTCTTTGACGATAGCATAGAGGCAACCGGTGCCCTTGGTCAGCTCTATCGCCTCGAATTCGCAGTTCTGGCGGCAGGCGCCGCACTCCAGGCAGGAGCGGTAGTTCTGCATTACCGCTTGTTTCTTCTGGATGGCGATTACCTGCTGGGGGCAGACGGCGGCGCAAACTCCGCAGCCGGTACATTTTTTTTGGTTGAAGTGGATCATCTTACTCCTTTGATGATCACAGTCGCCAATGCTCCGAGTAAGAGCAGCGCGGCCGGCAGCAGGTAACGGGTAATCTCTTTTTTAACTAAAGAATAATTGCTTACACCGCTGTTGCCGGTGTAGCTGAGCGCGAAAAGCAAGCAGGCCGCAGCAATGAAAAACAAGTGAAAGGTGAAGCCAAGTTGATCCTGAGAAAATAAACGCCACTGATAACGATCGAGTGTAAGATATAACGCCAATAGAACAAAGAGTGAAATTCCCTTGAGCGCGAAGCCGCGGCCGGGCAGCCAGGGGAAGCAGATCACGTAGAGAACAACGACCATCCCGCTTAATGCCATGGTCTGCCAGTGGATGCCGGTGGGGAAGAAGTAGTGCCAGATAAAAAGGCCGGCAGTAATGTAAAGCACATGCTTTCCGGTCTGGACGAGCGACGGCAGCAGGGTGAAGAGCCGGTCGCGCAGCGAGAAGAGATAGCGTGCTTTTTTTAGATCTTCTAGCGGGGTCCGGTCGAGATAAGCGGGGAGATGCTGTCGGTAGACGGGGCCAATGCGCGGTGTGATGCCGGCCTGGCGCAGCTCTTTTAGGCGCACGCCCGAGAGCGAAAGCTTGGGCAGGACCAACTCAATTTTATCAGCTTTACTCAACATCTTGCGCGGGTATCGGTTGATTTGACGAAGGATTTCCTTGGCGGAGAACTTTCCCTTGCCGCTGGAGCACCAGACGTTGATCCCGGCGGTATCTATTACCAGCAGGCGGACGCTGCGCCGGCGTAGTGTCCGCCAGAGCAGGAAGACGGTAAGGTGATAGTTCGCGGTGACTAGCAGCGGCGCCTGTATGTCGTAACAGCAACCGGTGTGGTAAAGTCCGGGCGGTACGCGGAAAGTGCGCCGAAAAGCGTTGAACCATTGATAGAGCGCGCGCAGATAGTCTGTCCGGGTAAAGTTCAGCCGGCGCGGGATCGGCAGGCCCGCTGGCTGCTCTTGGCAGGCGCAGGAAGTTATCTTTCGCTTACTTGATGATGCCATTTTGGGAATATACCATAAATGGCATATATGTCAAGAAGAAATATCGGTCGTTGGTCGTTCGTTGTTAGTATTTGGATGATAAAGAATCCCGCCGACTACTGTAAGGGCAGGCAAAACAGCGAGCGGGAGGGACCTCTTTTCTTTGAAAAACCCTTGACAAGATTTATGAATATGATATATTACCAAAACGGTAGGTTTGGTGGTTAAAGAGGAGGGCGGCTGATGAAGCTGTCAACAAAGGGTAGATACGCTGCCAGGGCTATGCTAGACTTGGCGGTTTATTCTGGCGAAGGTCCTGTCCTGTTGAGAGAGATAGCCGGCAGGCAGATGATCTCTGAGAGGTATTTGGAGAGGATAATGGCGGTCTTGGTCTCTTTTGGGCTGGCGCGCAGCCAGCGGGGTCAAAACGGCGGCTTTAGCTTGGCCAAGCCGCCGCAGGAGATAAAGCTGAGCGAGGTGGTGCAGGCGGTAGAGGGAACGTTGGCGCCCGTGCCTTGTGTTGACGACGAGACGCTTTGCGAGCAGGTGTCTGGTTGTGTGACGCGGGAGATCTGGAGTGAGTTGAAACAGGCGATGACCGGTGTGCTTGATTCATTTACTTTGGCCGATATGGTGAAGATGCAGAAGCGTAAGCGGGAGAAGCAGACGGGGTCGGTTTACCATATTTAGGTAGCGGAGTATTTTGCCTGAATTAAATGGCTTTTCAGACAGTCTCAAAGAGAGGATGGATGATGTCTAAGATAGCGAATGATGTTACCGAGTTGATCGGGGGAACGCCCCTGGTAAAATTGGACAGGTTGGCCAAAGACAGTGGCGCGCGGATAGTCGGCAAGCTGGAATGCTTTAATCCCTGTGGTAGCGTCAAGGACCGCATTGGTGTAGCGATGATCGAAGCGGCCGAAAGTAAGGGTGCGCTGAAGCAGGGGTCAACGGTGGTGGAGCCGACCAGCGGTAATACCGGTATCGGCCTGGCCTTTGTCTGCGCCGCGCGGGGTTACAAGCTTATTTTGACCATGCCTGATACGATGAGCTTGGAGCGGCGTGACCTTTTACAAGCATTCGGCGCGGAGATCGTGCTTACTCCGGGAGAGCAGGGAATGAAGGGAGCTGTGGCCAAGGCGGAAGAAATCGTCCAGCGGAAACCAGGCGCGTTCCTGCCTCAGCAGTTTGAAAATCCGGCTAATCCGGAGATCCATCGCCGGGCCACGGCGAAAGAAATTTGGGATGATACCGATGGCGAAGTGGACATACTTGTTGCCGGCGTGGGGACCGGCGGGACTATTACCGGCGTGGCGGAGGCGATCAAGGAGAAGAAACCTGAATTCAAGGCAGTGGCCGTGGAACCTACCGATTCACCGGTGCTTTCCGGAGGTGACCCCGGCCCGCATAAGATCCAGGGTATCGGTGCCGGCTTTGTACCGGGGGTTTTAAACAGAGAGATCATCGATGAGGTTATTCGGGTGAGTAATGATCAGGCTACGGCTATTGCGCGGCGTTTGGCCAGAGAGGAAGGAATCCTCGCCGGTATCTCATCGGGCGCTGCGGTGTACGCCGCGCTTGAGTTGGCAGGACGCGAGGAAAACAAGGGCAAATTGATAGTGGTTGTGTTGCCGGATTTGGGCGATCGTTATCTTTCGACCGGGCTTTTCGAGTAAAATGTCGCGTGTCAGAGGTCAGCAGGTCGAAGGTCAAAAGTGATGAGGTTTTGATGATGAGCACGAGCAACGAGCAACGAGCAACGAGCAACAATCAAGTGTTGCGTGAGATAGCCTATATGGCCATGCGCGGGGCCCTCTCGCAGGGCCGCATATCTGTATGATGGAGGATTCTTATTAATTAGGAGAAAATAAAAAATGGCGAAGACAATAGCAGAGATAAATGAAAAAATAAAGCAAGGCAAGGTGGTGGTCGCTACCGCCGATGAAATGGTGGCGATTGTCAAGGACAAGGGCGCTAAGCAGGCGGCGGAGGATATTGACGTTGTTACCACTGGGACGTTTGGCCCGATGTGTTCCAGCAGCATGTACGTGAACGTTGGTCATACCAAGCCTAAGATCAAGATCGGCGGCGGTGAGGCAACGCTCAACGATGTGCCGGTGCACACCGGGCTTGCCGCGGTAGACGTTTATCTGGGTTGCACACAACTTCCCGCGGACGATCCGCGTAACAAGGTCCACCCGGGGGAGTTTAAGTACGGTGGCGGCCATGTGATAGAAGATTTTGTCGCCGGTAAGGATATCAAGTTGTCGGCCAAGGCTTATGGCACTGATTGTTATCCTGCCCGGGAATTGGAGACAACGATCAATATCAAGGACGTCAATGAAGCGGTGCTTTTTAATCCGCGTAACTGTTATCAGAACTATAATGTCGCGGTCAATTTGTCCGGGAAGATCATTTACACCTATCTGGGTATGCTTAAACCCGGCTTGGGCAACGCTAATTATTGCAGCGCCGGGCAGCTTTCGCCCTTGCTCAATGATCCGTTATATAAGACGATTGGCATTGGCACCAGGATCTTTTTGGGCGGCGGAGTCGGTTACGTCACTTGGCAGGGTACGCAGCATAACCCCGGTGTGAAGCGGAACGAGAACGGTGTGCCAATGGCCCCGGCGGGGACGCTGGCCGTGATCGGGGATCTCAAGCAGATGAGCAAGAAATACTTGATGGGGGTAAGCTTCCAGGGATATGGTTCGTCGCTTAACGTTGGTATCGGCATCCCCATCCCAGTGTTGGATGAGGAGATCGCTAAATTTACCGGCGTGAGCGACGCGGAAATTACCGCGCCGATAGTGGATTATAGTGAGGCTTATCCCCAGGGCATCGCCGAGAACCTGGGCAGTGTTAGTTACGCGGAGCTGAGGAGCGGCAAGATCAAGATACAGGATAAGCAAGTGCCTACGGCGTCGCTGTCCAGCTATCCCAAGGCGGTAGAGATAGCTAACACTCTGCGTGATTGGATAAAGGCAGGTAAGTTTTCGCTGAGCGAGCCGGTGGCGAATTTGCCGGGGCCTGATTCCGGTTATACCTTTGGGCCTTTGAAAACGAAGTAATTGTTTCACAGCATAGCTGTGAAACAAACGATAATATTCGTAGGGGCGGTTCCGCCTTCGTCGAAGGGCTACGGCGGACAAGTCGTGAACCGCCCCTGCACTGATACAATATAGATTGGAGGAAAACATGGCGTCAAAAAAAGCGGTACTCAGGTTTCCGGAAAAATTAATAGACCAGCCGATAATCAGCCGGCTGGTGCGCGAGCATAACCTGGAGTTCAATATCCTGCGCGCTTCGATCACTGCTTTGGATGAGGGCTTGATGGTTCTGGAGCTCAAGGGTGATCAGGCTGAATGTTCGAAGGGGCTTGAGTTTCTCAAGCAGTTGGGTGTTGAGGTGCGCCCGCTTGATGAGGTCATCCTGCGCGACGAAGATCGCTGTACTTCTTGCGGTGTTTGTCATACCGTGTGTCCTGCGGGGGCCCTAGTCTTGAATCGCGAGACCGGAGCTACCGATTTTAAACAGGAAGAGTGCATAGGCTGCGAGTTATGCATTCCCGCCTGCCCGCCCCGGGCTATGCTGACTCGTTTCAATTGTAAGTGATCTGGAGATAGGCGGGATTGATTTTGGGGGTGCGATACTATAAAGGGAATTCTCTTTTGTAATGGAATCATATGAAAGCTATCGCACTACTCTCCGGCGGGCTTGACAGTACGCTGGCGATAAAACTTATTCAAGAGCAGGGAATAGAAGTACTGGCGGTAAATTTCACCTCCCCCTTCTGCTGTTGCGATGGCAAAGGGTCCTGTCCTAAGAGCTCAGTCGTTGTCGCTGAGAATCTCGGTGTGCCTCTGAAACTGATCGGTCTGGGAGATGAATATCTTGAGATAATTCGGGCACCAAAACATGGTTACGGCAAGAATCTTAACCCTTGTCTTGATTGCCGCATACTTATATTGAGTAAGGCGCATGAATATATGAAAGAGACGGGGGCTTCTTTTCTGGTTACCGGTGAGGTGCTGCAACAACGGCCGATGAGTCAAAACAGGCGGGCGATTGGTGTCATCGAGCGGGAAAGTGGACTGGCGGGGTTAATCCTGCGGCCGCTTTCCGCCAAGCTCTTTGACCCAACCATTCCGGAAAAAGAGGGCTGGGTAGATCGCGAACGATTACTGGATATCTCGGGCCGTTCGCGGCGCAGGCAATTGGCGATGACGAAGGAGTTGGGCGTTTCCGGATATTCCTGTCCGGCCGGCGGATGCTTGCTTACCGATTCGATCTTTGCGCGTAAATTGAGAGATTTAATGGAATCGGAACTTATGGATTTATGGAGCGCGGGAGTGCTGAGACACGGTCGCTATCACCGGATTAGTGACGGTTTTAAACTCATTGTCGGGCGCAACCATCAGGAGAATGAAAGGTTGCTTGGCTTGGCCAGACCGGAGTGCGTGCTGTTGGAGCCTGTTGATAAGGGCCCGACCGCTTTGGGGGTCGGCGTTGCCGATGATGATTTGTTGGCGATGGCCGGCAGGATCTATGCTTACTATTTTCGGAAGACGAATGGGCCGGCTGATCACCGGCAAAAGCTGCCGCAGGAAAAGGAGGGTCGGG
>JAUXIB010000045.1 GCA_030621225.1 candidate division FCPU426 bacterium | reverse complement strand
GTCCCGATCAATGTATTTTTGGAAGAGCGGAGTATGGTGGGTCGCGCCCTACTTCGCTTCCTACTCCGCCTTCCTGGCTACGTAGGACAGGCAAGCTTCGTAGGGCTTCGCAGGGATCGAGAATATCTGATTAAAAAGGCAGTCGTTGACAGTTATGAAAAATACTTGGTGGGTCGCGCAGGGATCGAGAATATCTGATTAAAAAGGCAGTCGTTGACAGTTATGAAAAATACTTGGTGGGTCGCGCAGGGATCGAACCTGCGACCACCTGATTAAAAATCAGATGCTCTACCAACTGAGCTAGCGACCCACCAAGTATTTTTTTACTTTATTTTCAACAACTGCGGGGTCGCCTGTGGCGACCGTCCAGATGCTCTACCCGTCTAACTGCCTGTAGCGACTCACCAGGTATTTTTTTACTTCATCTCCAACAACCGCGGGGTCGCCTGCGGCGACCGTCCAGATGCTTTACCAATAAAATCAGAGAAATAAATATATCAGTCAATCCGCTGAGTGTCAAGTGATAACAACGCTGAGGTTGGTGATTGTGAAGGGACATCGTGACTCCCTTCGAAAAAAACGAAAGTCTTTTACCACCAAAGATGATCCACAGATTTCACGGATTACACAGATTCCCCTTTTTGGAGCCACAGAGACCACAGAGAAACGACCAAAAATAATCACTGCCATACTTCTCCCCCCTTGAGGGGCTCCGGTCGCCGGAGGTGACCCCATGTCTTCCCGCCGTCGAATATGAAAAAGGAAGGCATCGGAGACCAGGAGCGGAGCGACGAAGAGGAGGGTGAATTCCACCCGCCAATTTCCCTGGGTAACACCAACAAAACACTCCGTCTTTTTTACAGAAAAAACTCTTTTGCCTTTCCTCTGTGACCTCTGTGGCTAAATAGCCTTTAGCTGTTATCCGAATTATGACGTCGTGTCGTCGTGGTGAAAAGTGCTCCTTTTGTGTTTACTAGGAATGCTTTCTGCGATAAACTGGATTCCAATATGAAAAAAATAATTATAAGCATGGCTTTGATAATTAGCTTGTCGCTTTGCGCCGGCGAACTACGGCAGGAGTGGTTAGAGATCGACCGGGCGCTGCTGAAGTCACTGGTGGAAACTCTCAATTCGGAATGCGGTCATTTGGATTGCCTGACAACAGGACTGCCTGGCGCGCAAGAGAGCAGTAACGAGAGCCTGGGTTTTGGCGCTAGACGGCACGAATACGCCTGGTATGGTGGGCATACCACCGTTCGTATTGTCGTGGTTAGTTTTAAAAAACGTATATTGATGATAAAGGCGGATGTTGTTACTTCCAGAAGACAGCTCTTGATCGAGAAGATACTGGGCGAGGACGAGGTACTCAAGCAGGGGTTCTGGCGACTATTCAGGAAAAGGGAGGTGGCAGACACGGAACGCGGCTCCTTTAGGCATTATGAATTAAAAGAGCAGGAGTTCGGTTTGCTGGCGGATGCGGTGGCGTCCAGCTTGGGAGAGCCGCGCGAGATAGAGCCGGAGGAATCGGTGGCCGAGGATTACCAGTTCCTTTTCTACCCCCTGGAAATATATGATTACGGAGTGGAATGTTACTATGGTATGGAAGCACCGGTGGGGCGGCAGGCTGTTAATCGATTAGTAGAGAAGAAAAAAATAAAGTTGATACGGAATATCTCCAGGGGCTACAACCCGGAGGGCCGCCTGTACGCTATAGAAGCGCTGCACACGTTGTCGCTTAACGGTGGATATACTCTAACCGCCGGGGATAAACGCCTGTTTAAAAAAGTTCTGAGTTTGAATATACTTATAAGGTACTGTGGCGGTTGTATGGTGAGCCGTGTGAAAGCGCGGGATCTTCGGGATAGTGTGCTCTGGGTGCCCTCGCAGGAGAATCCGGTTATTGTGCCCTGATAAGGAAAGACTTTTTTACCACGACGACATCCGCCTTCGCCCCCATGTCTTCCTGTCGGAAGACAGGAATGGGGGCTACTGCGAGACAGGCGACGTTAGGAACGACTCTTTTTTAGATAACGGCTAAAGACAGGGAGCCACCCTACTTCGCACTTCGTGCTACGAAGGGTCAGTCCTACGTAGCGCTTTGCGCGGAGTAGGACAGAGGTCACAGAGAACACAGAGGAGAAACTTAAAAAGATTCTCTTTGGATAAAGCCCCATAGTCTTCTTCGGAGTGAGGGTAGCAATCTTTGGTCTCAACGGGACGCTTGAAGGCTGTTTTTTACCACGACGACATCCGCCGCTGTTTCACTTCCGCCTACGCACTCCGTGCTACGGCGAGACAAGTCGGCGAGACAGGCGACGTTAGGAACGGCCCTTTTTTTAGATAACCCTTCGATAGGCAAGTGGTAGGCACGGAGGAAAAAAGAAAAGATGTTCTCTGTGTCCTCTGTGATCTCTGTGGCTTTGTGGTGAAAATACAGCCGACTACCTTCTGCCGCGTAGCGCTTCGCTCTTGCCGATGTCCTCCAGTTCTTGTTTGTTCGGTTTTTTGATTTTGTATTTCCCCGGATTGACCATGCCCATTGAGAGTACGAGCTTAAACCCTTCCTCAACGCTCATATCCAGGAAGACCACCCGGTCCTGTGGGATTATGGTGAGGAAGCCTGAGGTGGGGTTGGGAGCGGTGGGAACAAAGATATGATAATGTTTGACCTTGCTCTTGCCGATGGTGCTCTCGTCACTAGAGGTGATAAAGCCGACACAGTGTGATTGGGCCCAGGGAAACTGCACCAGAGCAACAGCGCGGAAGGCCTCGCTCTTGGAGAGCAGGAAGCTGTCCATGATCTGTTTAACGCTGCTAAAGATCAGCTTGATGATCGGCAAGTGCATGATGAATTTTTCCCCGGTGCCGACCAGCCAGCGTCCAAAGATGTTACTGGCCAGGAAGCCGATCATCCACAGCGCCAAGATCAGCAGGATGAAACCGAGAACCGGTATGCGATAACCGATGTACTGGGTCAGGTACTTGCCGAGTATATTGTCTAGGGCGCCGCCTACCTCAAGGACCACCCAGGCGGTGACGGCGATGGGTACTACCAGGATCATCCCGGTAAAAAACTGGCTGCGCATGGTGCCGGATAACAGCTTGAACTTTTTTTTCTTAGGCATGTTTTTCTTCCCAGATGGTTTTATGAATGGTGAACAACCATTTTACCATTGGCTTGTTAGATAATGAAGAAAAAAATCAGGCGGGGGGGGACGGGGAGGGAGATGGTGACCCCCCTGCAGGACCAAGGAAGCACCAAAAGAACGCGCACAAGGATACAGATCTGTAAGCCTTGGCTTATCCCATCGTTTTATCAAGCCGTAACTCTCTGGAGCGAAGGTGGATGCCTTGGTTTCTCTTGGTGTCTCGACTTTCCTTCGTGCCTACCGCTTGCCGTCAAGTATCCCTGCCAAGATCAACAAGTGCTACCCTTTGAGCGAAGAGTGTACTTTGTCGGTTGAAAAGAAAAGGTGTTCCTTGGTGACTTGGTGTCTTGGTGGTGAAAGACTTTCGTTTTTTTGAAAGGGGGTCATGGTGTCTATTCCGTTCCCTAAAGGACAGGCGGGTTGCGTGTTTATCAGCAATCGGTTATGCAATGGCCGTGGATAAAGCCTTAAAAATAAAGTGGGGGTTAAGTGGACTGAGCGCCGTCCAAATAGTAGTCCAGAGGACCGCGGCGTTTTTTCTTGTACTTGATAACTTTAGCCAGGATCTTTACCAGCTTAGGATCATATATAACCCCTGAAAGCTTACGGAGCATTTTCAGTATTTTTTCGGTAGAGAGCGGTTTACCATGGTGGCCCGGCCCGGTGTGAAACACGACATCATTGGCCAAACGAAGAATGCGGGCAGAGAGGGGGATCTTTTTTCCGCGTAAGCCATGTGGATAGCCGCTACCGTTCCAGTTTTCGTGGTGGCTCGCTACTCCCGGCAAGATGTCCTCAGTACCTTTGATCTCGCGCAGGATGCCTACCCCCATTACGGGGTGGTTTTCCATCAGCACTTTTTCGATGCCGGTCAGGTTATGGTTTCGCTTGGCCAACACACTGTCGGGCACACCGATTTTGCCGATATCATGCAACAGCGCGCTGAAACTCAATGTCTCCATTTGTTTGTCGTTAAGCCCCAACTCTTCGCCGATGAGTTGGCAATAGCGGGTAACATTTTCCGAGTGGCCGCGCAGGTGAGGGGCTTTTATCTCTATTGTGCGTACCAACGCCAGTACCGTTTCAAAGTAAAGGCGGCGCAGATTATGGTAGAGGTTCTGGTTATCAATAGCGACTGCGATCTGTCCGGCGAGTACTTTCAAGCATTCCAAGTCACTCTGGGAGTAAAGGGCTCCCTTTTTCTTATTGATGATCATCAGTACGCCGGTAGTTTTATCTCGAAAATATAGAGTTATGGCGATTAACGAACGGATGTTTACCTTGGTTTCACGGGTGAAGTTTTGGAAGAAAGGTGGTTCGCTGGCTGTGTTGTTGACTATGACCGGGTGGCCGGTAGCCGCTACCTGGCCGATGATTCCTTGTCCCACCCGCAGCCGGACCTTTTCTAAATTTATTTTTATCTTGGCAAAGCGTTTGTCGATCCAGCGGATAGCCAGGGTGTTTGTTTTACGCCTCGGCATAAATATGATTCCACCCTCGGACTGGAGCAGTACCCCAACCTGGTTAAGGATTTGGGCTAAGCGGCCGTGCTTTTGGCGCACGGAGATAAGTTGACGATTGACGTTTATCAGGCCGGAAAATGTTTGAATGCGTTTTTCTAGTTCGTTATAAAGGTGCTGGTTTTCCAGGATCACCGCTATCTGATCGAAAAATGGGCGTAGCCTGAGGAATGACTCGCGGGAAAAGTGGCGGCCGTTAAGTGCGTTGTCTGCTGTGATAACTCCTGCCAGTTTTTTGTTAACGTGTAAGGCAGCGACGGCCAGGCAGGATGTGCGCGCGGGGAAACGTACGGGACGGTCTGCCGGGCCGGAGATGCGTTTGTCCTGCCAAATATTATCCGTGTAGAATATTCCATCGGGGGAATGAACGGCTGCGTTGAATTCGGTATTTCTTTTTGCCGGATCAAAACTAAAAGCGGTGCGGCTGCTGCCGATAATTTTTCCTTTGAGATTAACACCCGTTAGGCGAGACAGCTTCTTCTCTTTTTCCCGGTGGGTAAAAACACTAATGCGATCAAAGCCGCTTAGCTCAAGGATGCTTTTGGTTACGCCCTGTAGCAGCGTGTCAAGGTTGATCGCGCCGCGTATTAGTTGTCCGGTTTGACCGAATGTCTTTTGCCAGCGGGCCATGTGCTTTTCTTTATTTTGTAATTGGCGTAATTCCTCGCGTAAACGAATTACTTCGCGAGTCTTTTTTTTCAGCATGGAAGCGCTGGATCTATTTTTAGGTTTTATTTGTCGCATTATTCTAGTGTGTCTTAACCGTAGCCAAGGCGGATATAAAAGCTTGAACGATTTGGCCGTCAAATTGTTTGCCGGAGTAAAGGAGCAGTTCGCGTTGCGCTTCTTTTTTATTCAGCTTCTTGCGATAGGCCCGGTCACTGGTCATTGCGTCATA
The DNA here is from genome assembly GCA_030621225.1 of candidate division FCPU426 bacterium. Classification (GTDB taxonomy): domain Bacteria; phylum Oederibacteriota; class JAUXIB01; order JAUXIB01; family JAUXIB01; genus JAUXIB01. Next base: position 9,180 of record JAUXIB010000045.1, on the reverse strand, counting down.
GGCGTCAGCTACGGCAATGATGCGGCCGAAGAGGGGGATCTTTTTTCCGCGCAGGCGGTCGGGATAGCCGGTTCCCGCGAAATGCTCGTGGTGATGACTAATGCCGGGCAGGATGCGTTCCATTAGGCCGATGCCTTGCAGGATGTCTTTGCCAAGCTGAGGATGGTTTTTCATCGAGCGCCATTCCTGATGATTGAGCTTACCCGTTTTTGACAATAGTTTATCGTTTACGCCGATCTTACCGATGTCGTGCAGCAGCGCGGCAAGACGCAGTTCTTCCAGCTCTTCGGCAGCGAGCGAGAGCGTATTGCCAATGGCCAGGCTATATTTTGTAACGCGCGCTGAATGCCCGTAAGTATAAGGATCTTTGGCTTCTATTGCCTTGACCATTGCCTGGACGACATCCAGATAGAGTCCGCGCGTGTCTTCGTAGATCCGGGCATTTTCTAGCGCTACTATTGCTTGGTTGGCGAGGGCGGTCATCAGTTCAAAATCGCTGCTGGTGAAGTTATCCCGTTTGCGGCGATTGAGTACCAGCAGGGCACCGCGTATTTTACTTCGCAGCACCAGGGGAACGCAGATGTGAGTGTATATTTCGATCCCTGATTTTTCTGATAACTGGTGCAAAAAAAGTTTGCTGGAGTTCTGTATGGATTTTGCCGTTATCGGTTTGCCGGCAGAAGCGACGAAGTGGGAGATTTTTTTAACACCTGATATTTCAGCGCAACGTATTTGTTTGCCGTCTTCGCTTACCAGCAACATGGCGCTAACCTGGGCAAAAAAAATACGTCGTGTCATTTTAACGATCTCATGGCGGAGAATCCCTTCGCGCTGGATGGAAATAAGATGTGAGGAAAAATCAGTGAGCTGAAGCAAGGTTTCTATTTTTTTGCGGGCCTCCTCGATTAGCAAGGCGTTTTCCAGGACTACCGCGAGTTGATCGGCGATGATCTTTAGTGTTTCTACATCTTTAGCGGTGATGGCGCGTCCTAAACCAAGGTCATCTACAGCTAATAGGCCTACCACACGGCCGTATAAGCGCAGGATAAAAGCAGCATGGCTCTTTACCCGGGGATCGATCCCATCCATGGAAGCTTTAATGCGGCGATCGCGCCAGATATTCTTAGTAAAAAAAGTGCCGTCCTTGCTTTGCAGGGCAAGAGAGGTCGGCGGGGTATCCTTGCGGCTAAGTTGATAAACTGTGCCGGAAATATCTTCGAGGCGACACTGCGGGTCAACTCCCATGATGCCGCGAATATGTCCGGTTCGGTCATGGAGAAATACTCCCACTCGCTGGACGACGCCGGCTTTCTGTACTGCTTTGATCATCAAGACGGCAATTGTTCGCAGACTTTTTCCCTGGATGATCGCTTCGTTGATGTGGTTGAATAGCGCGTGTGTTTTCAGCCGTTGCTTAATAGATGTTTTGCGAGAGGCGATCTGCCGTTTAAGCTCTTCGCTTTCCTGGTGAAGCTCGGCCAAGCTCTTCTGGAGAGAAACACTAGTAGCGGCAGGCCCCCGCTTGCTTTTTCGTTTGGCTTTGGCCAAAGGGAGTACCTTCCTTACAGTGTCCAAAAATATATCCATCACTTCCGAATGCCGTCATTGTATCATGTGTTCCCCGGGAATTCAAGTTTACTTGTTGACTGAAAATGGGAAGAGAGATGGTGACCCCGCCACCAAGTCAGTCGCCTTCGTAAAATTACGGCGAGCCAGGTCAAGACACAAAAAACGGCTTTGAATCCACAGATTACACAGATTTCACAGATTATTATTTTTTATAACGGCAAGGTTGATTCTTCGTTAGCAGGAGAGCATTTCTGGTTTTAACGGTTTACGGTTTGGGTTAGACATAAAAATTGCACAGATCATTCTTTCGATGACGGAAAAATCAGTGTAATTGGACTTTTCAGTAAGCGGGTTTGCGTGTTTTGTGAGCGAGTTTTTAGATAATTTTGAATTACTAAGAAAAAAATCTGTGAAATCTGTGGATAGGTCGTTAGAGAGGCCCAATTCAGAAGCTCCAAGAGAGAAAAATCTGTGGATCATCTTTGGTGGTAAAAGACTTTCGTTTTTTTCGAAAGGGGGTCATGCTGTCTGTTCCGTTCCCTAGTCTACTTGTTGATCATGAAATCAGGATCATCAGTCAACTTACTCTTTGCTTCGTTGATCATTTGCAGGAAAGGCTCGAAATCGCTGCGCCAGGCGCGGTCTTCGTAGGGGGAGGACTTTATCCGTTCTATTTGTGGTAGCACTTCCTGGAAGTAACTGCCGTAAATATGCAGAGAATCACTGATATCCACGTAGCGACCAAGCCGCACTTCGCGGTCAAGGCGTTTGGATAGTTCTTTGGCCAAGATACGTCCCAGGTCGGTGAGCGCGTATACATTCATAAACCAGGCCTTATAGAGGTCGCGTGAACGCCAGTGTGTGTTGAGGTTCAAGGAGAGAGGGCCGTCTTCCGGGCCGGTAAGGCGGGCCCAGATCCTTTGCAGACAGGGTGGATCATCGGTAGCCAGGTCAGCGGAGGGCATCCAGGTGATGGCTTGCGCGCGGCGGGTGTGGCCGGTTTCGGTGAGCTTCTCCAGCATATACGCTATTTGATCCACTCCGGGGAAAGGGGTGGATCCCTCGCCGCTTTTTAGATCGTTGGTAACGATGTAGTCGAATAGCCGCTGGTGATAGGTGTAAGTCCATTTCCCTTGTTTGGGATCTATCCAATGATCGTGAATGCCGTCGATTACTTCTTGCCGGTATATTTCCAACTCACCCGGGCCGCCGGGAAAATTCTGGTGGATTCTAGGTTCCGCGAAGGGGTCCTCCACTACTACTGTTACCGTAGCGTCCTTGCTGGGCGGGTCGAGGTATTCTCCCTTGTTGTCACGGCGGTCGTATTCAGTTCGGATGGAAAGGCCCTTCTGCCAGACGGCCAGTAGAGCTTTCTCCCAGGCTTCGGGCAGCGTTTTGCCTTGCACGTTGAGTACGGGTAGTTGTTCTTCTTGTTTGGTCATTTGTGTTAATCCGTTTTTTTCGCGGAGAGTACGGAATCATCGCGGAAACCGCAGAGGGCCCAGAAACGAAGTTTCCGCGGACTCTGCGAGACTATAATCCTGAGTTCATCGGAGAATTCCGCGAACTCCGCGAGATGAGCTATCTAACATCGTCACTATATTACTAGAAACGGATTCATTTGACAAGTTGTGATGAAAAGATTATATTTATATGCTAGTGGGGTTCATGTGCGTCTAAATTACGAAACCTTAAAATTGATAAGTCGCCCTCAAAAAGTTGCCAACGCTCATATTCAGCATATTCTCGGGCAAGCCACTTGTCGAAGTTCCTCCCCCTTGATGGGGGAGGATAGAGGTGGGGGTGGTAACCTATTGTTGGGGACCGTTTCAAGGGGTCTCGGGAATATCCTCCTCCCCTCGGGACAAAAATACTGCCGGCTTCAGCCGGAGGATTTTTATTAAAAGGGGAAAATAATGCCAGAACGTGGTGATCAGCAAATATTAGATCTTTTGGTAGCGCAAAAAAAGATAAGCGCCAAAGACGCGGAGGAGGTGCGTCTGGAGCAGCAGGGATCCGGTGCGACAGTGCGTAGTATCTTGATGATGCGCGGACTGACCAGCGAGGAAGATCTCCTGCGGGCGCGGGCGGATATTATTGGCATTCCTTTTCAAAATATAGATGAGCTGTCTCCTGAGCCGGAGGTGGTTTTGGTTATTCCCGAGACACTTGCTTTGGAAAAAGCGGTAATTGCCATAAGTAATGAGAATGGAGTTGTGCAGGTGGTTATGGAGTCGCCCACCGATGTGCTTGTCCAGGATGAGATCAGACGGATAGTCGAATGCGAAGTAAAAACGATGCTTGGTTCGCGCGGCGCGATCATCAAAAAGCTGAATGAGTATCACGACCATTATAAAGCGCATATGGTGGACCGATTGCTGAAAAGCGTTTCGGATCAGGGCCGGGGCTTGACGAAGAAACTGGGTCTGGAAATAAAGAACCTGGACGACGTCGCCGAGCAGGATACGGTTATTAAAACGGTAAACCTTTGTTTGCTGCAGGGGCTGATGCGGCGGGCCAGCGACATTCATATTATTCCCTCAAGCAAGAAACTGAGAGTGCTATACCGGATAGACGGACGCTTGCAGGATTCCGGGCAGAACCTGAGCCGGGAAATGCACCAGGCGATCGTGAATCGTATCAAGATAATTTCTGATCTGGACATCTCCGAAAAGCGTATGCCGCAAGACAGTAGTTTCCATATTACCATTGAAGGGCGGGAGATAGATTTTCGCGTAGCGACCACGCCCACGACGCACGGAGAGAAGGTCGTCATCCGCGTACTGGACAAGGGCGCTATTATGCTTGGCTTGGACCATCTCGGCTTTAGCCAGGATAATTTGACGATACTGCGGCGTCATGTGGTCAGGCCGCATGGCATTATTCTTATTTCCGGTCCTACTGGTTGCGGTAAAACCACGACGCTTTACAGCGCACTGCAGTCTATTAATAGCGATGAAAAGAACATTACCACGGTGGAGGACCCGGTGGAATATGATATAGACGGCATCACTCAGATCCAGGCGCATGCCGATATCGGGCTGACCTTTAGTTCGGTGCTGCGTTCTATTTTGCGTCAGGACCCGGATGTGATCTTGATCGGTGAGATCCGTGACACGGAAACAGCGGAGATCGCTATTCGCGCTTCGCTTACCGGTCACCTGGTTTTTGCCACCGTGCATACCAATGATGCGGCTTCGGCGGTCACCCGCCTGGTGGATATGGGGATCGAACCTTTCCTGATCGCCTCTTCTTTGCGCTGTACCGTGAGCCAGCGTCTGGTGCGGATGGTCTGCCAGAACTGTGTTAAGGAATACGCGGCGGATAAGGAAGCGATCCAGCGGCTTAAGCTTTCAGCGGCCGCGGCGAAAGGTCTGAAGCTGGCCAGTGGCGTTGGCTGCAACTATTGTTTTGGTACCGGCTATAAGGGCCGGACGGTTCTCTCCGAGGTGTTGACGGTAAATGATGCCGTGCGCAGCATGATAACTCAGCGGGCTACTTCAGTGGAGATAGAAAGGGCCGCGCGGCAGACGGGTATGAAGAATATGTACGAGGATGGTTTGGAGAAGGTGCTGGCGGGTCAGGTTACGCTGGAAGAGTTGCTGGCGGTGTGCGAATCAGAGGATGCGGAGGAGTGAAGGCCAGTGGTCGGGGGTCAGGGATCAGTGGTCAGTTTACTGGCCACTGCTTACGCCAATAGCTTCTTCATCTGCTTGGCGTTCTGCACTGCCTTAGCATCCGGGTGGTTATTGAAAAATATAAGTGTGCGTTCAGCTTGCTTGCTCAGAGCTTTGATGCGGGGTGTCCACTCCTGTAGTTCTTTTTCCTGGTAGAGGTAATCATAGCGTTCCGCGGAAGATTTATGTTCCCACCATTTTTCTTTGTTACGGCCATGGAAACGAACGTAGGCCGTGTTACTGGTGCAAAAGGTTTTCGGCGGCATTAGTCCCTCAAGCGGTGGTTCGTCTACGCAGCAGTATCCCATGCCTCGTTGACGCAGGAAATCAAAGGTGTCCTCTTTAATCCAGCAGTTATTGCGGAATTCCACGATGATCTCCAAGGGACTAAGTTGCTTGTGTAAGTGGTCTAGATAATCTATTCCCGCCGGGTCTTTTTTGAAAGAATAGGGAAATTGGGCGAGCAAGCAGAGAAGTACTCCCGCCTCTTGTAAGGGACGCAGCGCGTTTTTAAAGTCCTTGAATATTTGGTTGGGGCACTGCCGTTCGTGGGTCATTTCCTGATGGGTTTTGACGACAAAGCTAACCGTGCCGCCTGATTTTTCCACCATGCGCTCGAAAATGCGGCTGGTGGGTAGGCGGTAGTAGGTGAAATTTATCTCTACGGCGTTGAACTCTTGACTGTAATGGATGAGAAAGTCCCCCTGCTTGGCTTCCTTGGGGTAGAAGGGGCCGATCCAATCTTTGTAGCTGTAACCTGAGGTGCCTATTAATATCATCGGGTTGTTGTTAGTTGCTCGTTGCTGGTTGCTTGTGTAACAGAGTCAGATGAGATTATAAGCAAAGGGGATGCGTCTAGCAAGGAATAAATCAACACTATCAAGGTATATTATTTTGAGTCACGTGTCAAACGTCCGAACGTCAAACGTCAAAATTCAAGCGACGTGTGACGTTTGGACGAAAAAACGCTATACATGGCACAGTATGTAGTCAGAGATAAGAGGCCGCGAGCTACTAGCTACGAGCTACTAGCTACGAACGAAGCGTTGACGAAGGCGGAAGTCTCAGAATCTGTTGACACGTGGTCGGGATGGTGATAGAATGAATTAAATTGAGAATGATTCGCAATGGCAGATAATAAGAGAAAAAACAGCGAGTACGAGCGTGCGGAGCGCGTTTTTGGCGCTCACTTGGCCAGGCAGGGGTTAAAACTTACCAGCCAACGCCGCGTGGTTTTACGCGCGGTGATGACCACACATGAGCATTTTAGCGTGGAGGAGCTTTACCGTACTCTAAAGCAGGAGCACGGCGGTATATCACTGGCCAGCCTCTATCGCACCATGCCTATTCTGGTAGAGGCCGGGCTGGTGCAGGCGGTGCGTTTTGCTGACGAGACCCGCTACGAGCACTGCTTTGGGCACGCGAATCACGATCATCTTGTTTGCTTGGATTGCGGCAAGATCATAGAAATAGAAGAGCGGGAGATGGACAAGGTGGAGCGGCAGGCCAGCCAGGCAAACGATTTCCGACCGATGGGGCGTAGCTTGGTGATCAGGGGATACTGCCGTAGTTGTCACAAGCGGGGGAAGCGGCTATTGCTAAGTGAGCTGTCACGCGGTGATATGGGCGTGATAACTGGTTTGCTGGGCGGGGCAGGAATGGTGTCGCGTTTGCAGGATATGGGATTGCGCTTGGGAAAACGGGTGATCAAAATAAGCACCATGTTTGGCGGGGGGCCGGTAGTGGTGCAGGTTGAGGGGACGCAAGTAGCGGTGGGAAAAGGAATGGCACGTCGCATCGAGGTGGAGTTGGAGGAGTAGGCAGAAAATGAAAATACTACTGGTAGGAAATCCTAATGTCGGCAAGAGCGCGATATTTTCGCGCCTGACAGGAGTGCGTGTAATAGCCGCCAACTATCCCGGCACTACCGTTGGCTTGGATACGGGGTATATGCGCCTGGGTAAAAAACGCGTTGAATTAGTGGATCTGCCGGGTATTTATTCGCTTAAGCCGAATAATGAAGCGGAACGGGTAGCGGTAAAGATGCTGGATCAGGCGGATCTGGTGATCAACGTATTGGATGCTACCAACCTGGAGCGTAATCTTTATCTAACGCTGGAACTGATGGAACGCAGGGTGCCGGTGGTTGTAGTTTTGAATATGTGGGACGAAACGAGGCATCGCGGCGTAAAGATAGATTGGCGGCGCTTACAGCGGTTTTTGCGCGTGCCGGTTGCGCCGGTAGTGGGAGTGACCGGAGAGGGGATAAAGGACCTGGTTGCCAAGGTCAGGCGGGCTGCCAGTCCCAGGGTGAGGACGCACAGCCATTTGGAAAGATGGAAGGATATTGGGAAGATCATTTCCCAGGTGCAGAAACTCAGCCATCGCCATCACACGCCGGGAGATTGGCTGCGCGAGGCGAGTGTGCGTCCGTTTACCGGTTTTCCCATGGCGGCGGGGGTTATCTATGTTCTTTTCAAGTCGGTGCGCTGGTTGGGGGAAGGACTGATAAACTATCTGCTTGATCCGTTGTTTTATAATGTTTACTGGCCATTATTAAAGAGATTGAGCGGAGTATTAGGCAGTGAAGGATTGCTGCACGACCTGCTGGTTGGCGAGTTGACGGCGGGAACGATAGATTTCAAGCAGGCCTTTGGCTTGCTTTCCACCGGCCTTTATGTGCCGTTGGGTATGGTGTTGCCGTATATTCTGGCTTTTTATCTGGGACTTAGTATTCTGGAGGATACCGGCTACCTGCCACGACTGGCGGTATTGCTGGATGTCTTTTTGCATCGTTTGGGTATGCATGGTTACGCGATAGTGCCGATGATCCTCGGCATTGGCTGCAACGTGCCGGGGATTCTGGCTACGCGTGTACTAGAGAGCAGAAGGGAACGCTTTATTGCCTGCACCGCGCTTAGTATCGGAATTCCGTGCGCGGCCTTGCAGGCGATGATCATTGGTTTGGTGGGGGGATATGGCGGGCGCTATCTGGCGTACGTTTATCTCTCATTATTTTGTATTTGGTTGTTGATCGGCTACATATTGAACAAATTTGTGCCCGGGTACGCGCCGGAGATGTTTTTGGAAATTCCGCCTTATCGTCGTCCTTACGCCAGGGCGGTATTTAAGAAGCTCTGGATGCGAATGGTAGGCTTCCTGAGGGAAGCGTTACCCATCGTTCTAGCGGGTGTGATGCTTATAAATTTGCTGTATATGACAGGATTATTTAACGCCCTGGCGCGGCTGGCCGCGCCCCTGGTGAGCGGGGTTTTTGGTTTACCGCCGGAGACGGCGATCGTGTTTTTGATCGGGTTTCTGCGTAAGGATGTGGCGGTCGGTATGCTGGTTCCGCTGGGCTTGAGTCCTGAGCAGATGGTGATCGCCTGTGTGGTGCTGGCTGTGTTTTTCCCTTGCATCGCTACCTTTGTGATATTACTACGCGAGCTGGGCTGGCGGGATTTCCTGAAGTCGATGGGGGTTATGTTGGCGGTGAGTATCCTTGCCGGCGGGGTGTTGAATTTGTTGCTTAATTGAGGATACGGAGGAACGTCTTTTACCACAACGACACGACGTGACAACGACTTTATCCACAGATTACACAGATTGGTTTTTGGGTAACGACGAGGAGGACTCTTCGCTAGCAGGAAAGCATTTTTGGTTTTAGCGGTTTGAGGTTGGAGTTAGACATAAAAATTGCACAGATTATTATTTCGATAACGGAGGAATATGAGGGTCCAGTTTCCTTTATGAAAATATATAAAAACTGGAGTCATCCCGGCACTAAAAGAGTTTAATAATGCGGGGAGTGATTGGACTTTTGAGGAAACGAGTTTACGTATTCCGCGGGCGCAATATCTCAAGCTTCGGTTCGGGGATGAAGCACTAAATCATGTCGCCCGCTTTAGCGGGCGCAATAGAAGCTTTTCTTTTT
>JAUXIB010000214.1 GCA_030621225.1 candidate division FCPU426 bacterium | reverse complement strand
AAGCGGCGGCAGTCCTACAGGCTATTGAGGAGATGTCACGGCGGATCGCGAATCGGTTCAAGCCACATAAGGTGATTCTATTTGGCTCCCGGGCCCGGGGTGCGGACGATGCGGACAGTGACGTGGATCTATTGGTGGTCATGGATATTACTGGTTCGAAACAGCAGAAAGAAATAGAGATACGCTTGGCCTTGAGGGGACTGGGGGTAGCAAAGGACGTTGTTGTAGTGACGCCGCAGGAATACGAGAAGTACGCGAATGTTGTCGGGTCGATAATTTACCCCGCAGTACGGGAAGGCAAGGTTCTTTATGAGCGTCCCACTTGAGGGCCGCCATCAGAAAGCTTCTGCCTGCGAACGCCGTTCAGTAGCTTTTGCGCTACGAATAAGTTTGCTGGCTAGTGGCCTTTTTTGTTGACACGTCCTTAATTCCTGTGTTAAAATCCCTCTTCAATCATGAGCGAAAATAAACAGACATACGCGATAATCGAGAGCGGTAGCAAGCAGTTCCTGGTGCAGGAAGGCGAAAAGATACGTTTGCCTTTGTTGAAGGTCAAAAAAGGCGATTCCCTGCAGATAAAGGAAGTGCTCTTTTTACGGGTTGGAGACGATATTAAGGTGGGTAAGCCCTATTTGGAAGGCGCCGTGGTGGAAGGTAAGGTGCTGGGCGATGGCAAGGACAAGAAAGTTATTTCCTTTAAGTTCAAAAAGCGCAAGAATATCCGTACCAAGAAGGGCCACCGGCAGGGGTTTACGGAAATAGAGATTAAGAGCATTAAAGGATAGCGAACAATGGCACATAAAAAGGGACAAGGTACTTCCAGGAACGGGCGTGACAGCGCCGGCCAGCGGTTAGGCGTCAAGCGTTTCGGTGGGCAGGTAGTTACCGCCGGTAGTATCATCGTCCGTCAGAAGGGTCAGAAATTCAAGCCGGGCGAGAATGCCGGCATGGGTAGGGATCACTGTGTTTTCGCTACCGCGGCGGGTAAGGTGGCCTTTAGAAAAAAGGGCGCTGGGGTGATCGTAAATATAGACGCCAGTAAGTAGGCGAGATAATAAGAAACAAAAAATCCTGGCCTTTGGCTGGGATTTTTTTGTTTCTTTGGGAATTATGAATTCTGAGTTATGAATTCTGAAGCGCAGAAGCTTGTGAGCAAACATGAAATTCATCGACAGAGCAAAAATTAAGATCAAGGCCGGAGATGGTGGTAATGGCTGCCTCTCTTTTCACCGGGAAAAAGGCCGCCCCAAGGGCGGGCCTGACGGTGGAGACGGGGGCTCTGGCGGCGATATTATTTTAAAGGTTAATCGTGGCCTGCGTACCCTGGTGGATTTCCAGTTCAAGCCGCTTTACAGAGCTGAGCGCGGCCGGCACGGTGAAGGAAACAAGCGCCACGGGCGGAGTGCCGAGAACATGGTTCTTTCCCTGCCAATGGGGACGGTGGTGCGCTTGGCCGAGAATAGCGAACTAGTTGTTGACCTGGTTGGGGAAGACCAGGAAGTGATCGTGGCGCGCGCGGGCAGGGGCGGGCGCGGCAACGCGAGATTTGCCGGGCCCAGACGTACCACGCCGCGTATCTTTGAGAAAGGTGAGCCGGGGGAAGAGAAAGAGTTACTGCTGGAGCTGAAATCGATCGCTGATATTGGGTTGATAGGTTTGCCAAACGCTGGCAAGTCCACTATCATTTCCCGTTTGAGTGCCAGCAAGCCGAAAATAGCGGAGTACCCCTTTACTACTTTGGAACCAAACCTGGGCGTGGTGAAAATTGAAGAGGGGGAGAGCTTTGTTATGGCTGATATCCCCGGTTTGATCGAGGGCGCGCACGCGGGTAAGGGACTGGGCCTGGAGTTCTTGCGGCATATAGAGCGCAGCGGCTTGTTGCTGATGGTGATAGACGTCGCTGGGGAGGAAGACTACCGGGAGACATATAAGATATTATGTGGCGAGCTGGATAAGTATATTGCCGGCTTGTCAGGGCGGGTCAGGGCCGTTGCGCTTAATAAAATAGATTTAACGTCCGCTGTAGGGGCGGTGCTTGCTCCACCCTTGAAAAAGGTGGTGACATATTTTAAACGTCAAAAGATAACTGCTTATCCCGTGTCCGCGGTCAGGGGTGACGGGCTCGCGGAACTGGTGGGCGGTATATCAAAGCTACTGAGCCAGGTAGATGCCGGGGTGTTGGCCGCCGCACCCGAACCCGAAGGGACTTACAAGGTCTACCGTGCTGAGGCTCGGTTTACGGTGGAGAAAGTTGGGGAGCGTTTTGTGGTGCGAGGGAGGGAAGTGAAAAAGTGGAGCCATATGACGGAATTCACTAACTACGACGCCAAGTCGCGCTTCCATGGCATCATGCGAAAGATCGGTGTGCGGGAGGAATTGGCAAAGCAGGGGGTGAAGAACGGGGATATAGTTGATTTTGAGGGAGTGAAGTTGACGTGGATGGAGTAGGCAGTGAGCAGTGGTAAGCAGCGGTACACGGTACACAGGACACGGGATACTGGAGCAATTAAGTAAGGGGGGACTATAGCCATGCTTAACAGTTTCATGGATTTGGACGTATGGAAGTACGCTCATAATTTGGTGTTACAAGTCTACAAAATGACGTCGGGTTTCCCTGAAGGAGAAAAATACGGATTAGTCTCACAGATGAGAAGGGCGGCGGTGTCAGTCCCCGCGAATATCGCTGAAGGATTTAAACGAAGGGGAAAGAAAGAGAAGAGGCAGTTTTACTACATTGCGTTAGGATCCTTAGAGGAACTGAGATACTTCTTCATTTTAGTTCGCGATTTGGAATACAGGATTGATTACCATGGGGTGAGCGAGGATGCCGATAAAATCAGCAGGATGCTTTATTCCGAGGGCGCAATACCCCAAGCTTTAGCTTGGGGATGAAGCGCCAAATTATGTCGCCCGCTTTGGCGGGCGCGCATATCGGGACAAAAATACCACCGGCTTTAGCCGGGGGATTTTTATTCTTTGGCTAATAAATAGGGGGTGTCGTTTTACTTGATGGCGTATTTCCCAGTGTTCCGTGTCCAGTGTTCCGTGTTCAGTGTTCAGTTGTGGTATAATCTAGCTTATGGACAGAACCAAGTATTTAAAAAACATCAAACGTGTCGTGATCAAGGTGGGCACCAGCCTGCTTCTGGCCAAGGACCATAAGAAGGAACGGCAGTATTTCGGTAAGCTGATGGCTGTGATCAATGAGTTGCGCGGTCGCGGTATCCAGGTTTTTTTGGTTTCCTCGGGCGCTATTGGCTTAGGTATGCGCGCTCTGGGTGTTAAAAAGCGTCCCCAGGATGTGGCTAAACAGCAAGCCCTGGCCGCGGTTGGGCAGAATCGTTTGATGGCCGCTTACCAGGAGGCCGCGGAAAAATACCTGATCCAGGTGAGCCAGGTTTTGCTAACTTATGATGATATCAGCAACAGGCGGAGGTATACGAATGCGCGTCGGGCGTTGGCAGAACTTGCTAAATATGGCGCTTTGCCTGTTATCAACGAAAATGATACGGTAGCGACCGAGGAGGTAAGGGCGGGAGATAACGACAGGCTCTCGGCGATGGTCGTGAATTTGGTCGATGCTCAATTACTGGTAATCCTTTCGGATGTCGATGGTCTGTATGACAGGCATCCCGGTGAGCGAGGTGGAGTGATCATTAGTGAAGTTGAATCAGTTACCAGGGATATCAAGCAATTGGCCAGGGGAAAAGGCAGCGAAGCTTCTGTCGGCGGAATGTTGTCCAAGCTGGATGCCGTTGAAATAGTAGTAAGAGATGGTAAATCAGCTGTAATTGCCAGCGGTAGCAGCCCCCGGGTAGTGGCTGATATTCTTGACGGTAAGCAGGTGGGCACCTTTTTCAAGCCGCTAGGCAAGAGGATATCGAGCAGGAAAAGTTGGATATCGGCGCTCCATTCGAAGGGATCTCTGATTATTGACAACGGAGCGGTTCGGGCATTAAAGGGAGGGAAGAGTTTGCTG
>JAUXIB010000011.1 GCA_030621225.1 candidate division FCPU426 bacterium | reverse complement strand
TGCTCCACCAACTTCGTTGGTGGACAATAATTGGTGTGGGGCCTTCGCCCCCATCCCCCACCACCGACTAAAGTCGGTGGATTTGGATAGACATTAAATCATCATGAAAAAACTCGTGTTTCACGAGGATGGACAAGTGCGCCTTTAAACAGTCACCACGCTTAAGACAGGAGAAGTAGACCAGTAGACCGCAGGTTCGCCGCAATCTCCTGTCTCCTTACTACCGCTCACCTGCTCTGCGGTTCGCCGGAGGCGAACCGCACCAACCTCACCCTGGTCTCCAGAGGAAACTCCCCATACTTCTCACGATAGCGCGTCAGATATTTCTTGATCAGCTTACTTGAGGGATAACTATTCCCATCCAGCAGACGCTGATAAGCGTCCTCCTCATCCCCCAGCAACTCCTCTATCCGCCCCCGCTGTGAGGCGGCGATCTCCTCAAAGCATCGATCCCGCTCGTCCTTGGCCACTATAGAAGCCGCGGAAACAAATATATTAAGCCGGTCACCGCCAATGATCACCGTTAAATTATCATGATACGCCTGAAGCTTCTGGAAATACTCCCCGCCATCAGTAAACACCGCGTCCGCATCCGTCGTCTCACTCAAAATATCCTTGCCCGCGAGATGCACCAGCCCATTTAACTTATGCTGATTAATATCAGCAACCGAGACCCGCTTGACAACCGCCCTGCCTAAATCACGCACCTGCGCCGCCAGTACCCGGCGCCTTTCACGCGCCCTGGCGCCGCTGCCAAAAGCCTTGGAATCCTGCACCCCGATATCCCGCAGTTTTTCTTCGAGGGACGCAGAACAAAGAAAGCCGGCAACCACCATTGGGCCCATCAGGGGGTTCTTACCGGCTTCGTCAATACCGAGTATTGTCTTCGACATCCAATCTCTCGCGGAGGCCACGGAGTCCTCGCGGAAAACGCGGAGAACTATTCACCCCCCTCTTATCAGGTTGGACATTAAGTTAGTATCTTCCGCCGTCGTTAACGCTCCCACAAATATTACTTTTATGGTTAGGAGCGTCAACTATGGCGGACAAGCGTAGCTCGGACTTATATCGTACGGCGTATTGCGTTGTTTCCGTCCAATGTCGCACGTCTAATGTCTAACATCGCTTAACGTTCGGCGTACTCCCCCCATATCCTGAGCCCCCTGTATACCCTTCGACTCGTTCAACTCGCTCAGGGCAGGCTGCCTACCGAGCGTTCTGCTTATACCTAACTCATAATTCAGAACTCAGAATTCATAATTCAGCGTGCCCGCCTATTCCTTAAGCCTAACTTCCGCCTTGGGTGAGATCTTTATCCCCTTACCCTGCCCGCAATCCAGCACGCCGCCGATGGACGCTTTGGCACCAACCGATAACTTGGAACCCTTGATCGTGACGTCACCGTCCACCTCCCCGTCTATCTTAGCAGCGCCTATCTTGGCCTCCACCGAGCCGCCAACAGTACCGAGTATTTTCAGCTTACCACCGTTGCAGCTAAGGTTGCCGCCGATCTTAGCCGTTTTTTCGATCACCGCCACCGACACCCGCAGCACAGCGTTGCCGCCAATAGCGCCGGTAACTTCCAGCTTGCCGCCGCCCATCTCAAAATCTCCGCCTACCTTTCCGGAGATGTCCACATTACTGGCTCCCACCCGCAGGTTACCGGTCACCTTGCCACTGATCTCCACTTCGTCGCCGCCAATCACGACATCACCCTGTACCGTACCGGCGATAACCACCTTGCCGGCGCCCACTCTAAGATCGCCCCTGATAACTTCACCAGCCTCGATGATCACCTCATCCCCGCCACGGAATATCTCCGCCGCAAAAAGCCCACTCCCCAGTAAAATCCCCAGACAGCTAACAACCAGTATTCTTTTCATCATTCTTCTCCCTATAATTTAATTTTCTTCCTTCCCTCTCTCCCTTTTTTAAAGGGGAGATGTCGCGCAAGCGACAGAGGGGGTGAAGAGTCCACCCTCACCCCAACCCTCTCCCTATTTACGGAGAGGGAGAAAGAAGGAAACTAGCTCCATTCTTGTCACTGACCACTATTTTATAAAATCCCCCTCAAACGTCTTCTTCGGCACTATCCTTAAATCATCAATATACCAAGACCACTCCAGCCCCGGGTCAGGATCAGCCTCAAAGGCCAGCCTGATCACCCGGCTCCAATCGAAATCACGCTTTAAATTGAAATCCGCGAAAGGAACATGAACCTTCTTCCATTCAGTGGTGAGACTGGCATAGGTGCGTATATCCGGACTGATCGCCCGAACTTCCTTGCCCACATGCTGGACATTCCGAGCGGTAATGCTAAGGATAAAATGCTCCTCCCCATTAACCCCGCGTACGTAAAATTCTATTCCCCCGTAAGACTGGTGGTTGGTAAAGTCGGCGTCCGGGAAGCTTATTCCCGCTTGCACTTGTTTCGCCCGCTCATCGGCGGGAGTCAGCGTAAGATCCCGAGGACTATCTATCGCATCTATGCTATCACCGCCGCCCCGTTGCTCGAACATTATCATCTGCAGGGACTTCTTGCCCACCTTGCGCACAGTCTCATCTATAACCACCTGCGCTGAATCGTCACCCTTCACCCAAAATTCATTTATCGGATTATCGTCAAAGATCACGAAATCTTGGGGCACCTCTTGCCGCCGCAGCTCCACGGCGGCGAGCATTGCCGCGCCATAGATCGACTGATCATAGGAGGGCACAACCGCCACCTCATCCAGCCAGTATGTGAAACTGCTGCCGCGGCAACGCTCCCGCCGCTGCACTAGCGCACCGATCCTCTTCCAGTAAAAGCCCAGCGCATGTTGTGCCTCATAGGGTAGTTCCATTCCCTGGTCATCAAAAGCACGCATATAATAACCGTCATCGCCAAATTCACTCAAGGGTATGATCACTCGCTGCCAGCGGCGACCCGTATATACATAGTGACGCAACGGCACGGTAGCGAAAGGCGGCCCACTATCACTCAGGTCATAGCGAAACGCGCGTTGTTCATCGTTTTCCTCTTCCTGGAAACCGATGTCAAAATTGATCCCAGGCTGTTCACCCCGCACGTAAAAGACAAGCGCTCCTGTCGCTTGATAACTACGCAAGTCACCGGGATAGCGCACATTGCCGGCGACCCAGGCGCGGTTGAAGAATATCTCGCTGGTAAAAAGCTGGTAATTATTGATATCGTAACGTCGACTGGCCAGCCCATAACGCTTGCGCTGGTAATCATCGCGCGCTTGACAGCGGCGGTTCTGGAGGTTTTCCGTCACGCCGAAAAACAGATGGTCATCATAGATCAGCAGGGATTTCTCCGGCAGCGGCGGCGCCGTCTTCAATTTCACCTGCTTCGATTTCCTTATCAGCTGGGCCAACTTCTTTATCTCCGGATTCTTGGGACTTTTTTTCAGCGCCTTTTTGATGTACTCGCCGGCGATCAACTTTTTGCCCATAGCAAAGTAGACTTTGGCCAAATTATAATTCACCCGGGGAGAATCCGGTTTGATGCGAGCGCAAACGGAAAGATATCGCGCCGCCTCCTGGTAGTCGCCGGCGTTCATCCTGGCCCGAGCCCGCAAGAAATAGTCTCTTAACTTATCCTCAGTCTTACGCAAACCGTCATCTTTTGCTGACGTGGAACGACTATTTGCCGCGGCCAACAGGAAAACAAGCCCGGCCATAACTACGACCGCAACGATCCCCCGGCGTAAATATCTGTGACGCCACCATCCGCGCATTTGAATCCTTTTTTTGGTTTTCAATCACCAGCAACTTGGAATTTTATCACAAGAAACCGGAAAAAGATAGATACAGTCAGTCGTTATAGTTGAAATCTCTTTCACCACGACGACACAACGTTTTTTTCTAAAACCAACGGCATATCACTGCGGCATAAAAAAACACCGCCCCTAAGAGCGGTGTTTTTAAAAAAGTCACTAATCTATTAAAGCATCTCAAGCGTCAGGAGTAGTCCTGCGACCCGGCCCAGACTTCCCGCCACGACCGGGATCAGCTCCCTTAGGTCCCTTGCGCCGGAATGGCATGCCAAAAAAGCGTTTCTTCTCTTTCTTGGTTTTTTGTTCTTCCTTTTCCTCCGACTTATCCTCGACTTTTTCCTTTTCTTTTGCCGTCGGTTTTTCCGCGGGCGCCTTGCCCTTCTTTTCTTTCTTATCTTTCTTCTCCACCTTCTCCACCACTACCCGATCCACCAACTCCAAGTATACCATCTCAGCGGCATCACCCGGACGCGGCCCTATCTTGATCGTGCGCGTATACCCGCCCTGCCTCTCGGCATAACGATAAGCCAGAGTATCAAAAAGCTTTTTGACCACGGAATTGCGACGCAGAAAGCGAAAAGCCAAACGCCTGGCATGCAGGCTCTCGCGCTTGGCCAGGGTAA
This sequence comes from candidate division FCPU426 bacterium, assembly GCA_030621225.1. Taxonomy (GTDB): domain Bacteria; phylum Oederibacteriota; class JAUXIB01; order JAUXIB01; family JAUXIB01; genus JAUXIB01. Next base: position 24,694 of record JAUXIB010000011.1, on the reverse strand, counting down.
TCATCTTCTCCGCCAAGCGCCGCACTTGACGAGAACGCGCCTTGGTAGTCTTAATCCTTTCCTCCAACAACAGGGAAATGGTCTGGCCGCGCAACATCGCCTGACGATTTCCGGAACGCCGATTCAATTTTCCTTTTCTCTTGCGATGTCGCATTCTCTATATAATCCTTACGCTAAAATCCAAAACTTGAGATACACCAAATCAGTAGGCTGCATCCCGCCCCCTATCCCGGTTCTCTACACTTCCTCCGGCTTCGCTTCCTCCTCGGACTCTTCGACACTCATCCCCAACTGCATACCCATATCCGTCAGCACTTCCTTGATTTCATTGAGTGACTTACGGCCGAAATTACGATACTTGAGCATCTCACTCTCCTGCTTGCTTACCAGCTCACCAATAGTGCGAATGTTAGCATTCTGCAGACAATTAGAGGAACGCACTGAAAGTTCCATCTCCTCCACTGATTGTTTCAGAAGCTCCTTGATGCGTTCCGCCTCTTCATCCACTTCTTCCGGTTTCTCCTCCGGCTGATCTTCAAAGTTTATAAAGATATACATATGATCTTTAAGCTGTTTAGCGGCCACCGCTAGAGCGTCCTCCGGCTTAACGCGACCATCTGTCCATATCTCTATAATCAAGCGGTCATAATCAGTCATCTGACCGACCCGGGTATCCTCCACTGAAAAATTCACTTTGGTCACAGGCGAAAAGAGTGAATCCACGGGAATCAAGCCAACGGGCATATTTTCGCGCTTGTTTCTCTCCGCCGGCATGTAACCGCGCCCCTGGCTAAGCTCTATCTCCAAGTCTAAAGCACCGTCCTCATCCGTGAGGGTGGCGATATGCAAATCAGGGTTTATTACTTCCACATCACCGTCTACCTGCAGGTCGGCGGCGGTCACCCGTCGATCTCCCTTGACCTTGAGCGTCACCTTTTTTTGTCCCTCGGGATTGTGCAAGCGAGTCTTCAAACCTTTCAAATTGAGAATAATTTCCACCACATCTTCCTTACACCCGTCAATGGTGGAAAACTCATGGCTGATCCCTTCAAACTTAACAGCGGTAACCGCCGCCCCGGGAATAGAAGAAAGCAGTATCCGACGAAGTGAGTTACCAATCGTAGGCCCATAACCTCTTTCAAAAGGCTCGGCATAGAACTTGCCATAGTTCTCAGTGAGACTTTCCGAGTCGTAGTCTAAACGCCGCGGCTTCTCGATCATTCTCCAGTTCATGTCTTTCTCCTTAAATTTCCGCTTCGCGAAAGTTCCCTAGAATTATCCGCGTTTTCGCTATTTCGAATACAGTTCAACGATCATCTGCTCATCAATCGGCAACTCCATCTTATCCTTCGTGGGGTAGTCCGTGAAACGGCACTGCCCTTTCTTCATATCTACCTGCAGCCAGTCCGCACCCTCACCTTTAACAACCTGCTTGGCCATCTGCTGGACAAACGGACGAGAAAAACTCTTTTCCTTTATCGCCACTACATCATTCGGTTTCACCTGGTAAGAAGGCAAATTAACGCTCTTATCATTGACCGTAATATGCTTATGGCTAACCAGCTGCCGGGCCGCATTGCGACTAGCGGCGAATCCGGCCCGATAGATCACGTTGTCCAAACGACCTTCCAAAAAACGCAGCAGGCTTTCGCCAGTGACACCTTTCTGGCGGGAAGCTCTTTCAAAGTAATTACGAAACTGCCGCTCCAACACTCCATAGATCATCTTGATCTTTTGCTTCTCACGCAAGCGCAAGGCATATTCCGATGGACGCCGACGGCGCTGAAAGCCGCCGCGTTTGCCCTTACCCTCGCGCTTCTCAAAAGAGCAACCCGGCTTGTGACAGCGCTCCCCTTTCAAGTAGAGCTTAATTTTTTCCTTGCGACATATCTTACAACGCGACTCAGTGTATCTTGCCATTCTTTCTCCTCTCAATCAGGCTGTTCATTGCTGGTGCATCAAATCCCAAGCACAAGCAACTAGCAACCAGCAACTAGCAACTAGCAACTACTTTAAATCTACTACACTCTCCTCCGTTTCGGCGGACGACAGCCGTTATGCGGAATAGGTGTGACATCCTTTATTATCGTGACTTCTATTCCAGCGTGTTGCAAGGAACGAATAGCCGTTTCCCGCCCCGCACCGGGACCATTAACAAAAACACGAATTTTCTTCATCCCCATATCACGCGCTTTCCGCGCCGCGTCCGTCGATGCCAAACCCGCCGCATAGGGGGTACTCTTGCGCGAGCCCTTGAAACCGATCTTACCCCCACTGGACCAAGCCAGGGTGCTGCCCTGGTTGTCGGTGATAGTGATGATGGTATTATTAAAAGAAGCCTTAATATGGGCCATTCCTTCTACCACCTGACGCCGCACGCGCGCTTTGGGCGCCGCTTTTTCTTCAGGCTCCTCTGATCCAGGCGCTGCTTTCTTTTCGCCAGCAATTTTCTTCTCGTCCTTTTTCCCCGGCTTAACCTCCGTCGCGTCTTGGGACTTGACTTCTGTCGCGTCTTTTACCGCTTTGGACTTTGGTTTTTCCGCCGGCGCGGCTGTTTCCTGCTTAACTTCTTCTTTTTCTTTTTCTGCCATTATTCCTCCGGCTACTTCTTTTCCAGGGTCTTCTTGCTGCGTGCCACCGTCTTACGCGGACCCTTACGAGAACGCGCATTGGTCTTAGTCCGCTGGCCGCGCACCGGCAGGCCTTTACGGTGCCGCTGGCCGCGATAACATCCGATTTCGATCAGACGTTTAGTATTCTGCGTTATCTCGCGACGCAAATCACCCTCAACTCTAAAATTAGTGGTGATATGCTGCTGCAGCTTAAAGATATCATCCTCGCCCAAGTCTTTCACTTTGGTGTCGGGGCTGAGCTCTAATTCCTTAATGATACGCAGAGAGACAGTGGGACCAATACCAAAAATATAAGTAAGGGCCACTTCCAACCGTTTGTTATCCGGAACATCCACGCCTACTATTCGAGCCATTGTATTCTCCTCGTATTCCTCAGTCGCTAGTCTCTTGTCGCTTGTCGCTTGTGCACTTGCGTTCCTGGCACTAGCAACTAGCGACCAGCAACCAGCGACAGCCTAGCTATCCCTGTCTCTGCTTATGCTTAGGGTTAGAGCAAATCACTCGCACTACACCCTTCCGCTTGACGATGCGACACTTCTCACACATTTTTTTTACTGAGCTTTTTACTTTCATGATCTCTACTTGCGATATGTAATCCTGCCCCTATTCAAATCATACGGCGACACTTCAACCTTCACCGTATCTCCCGGCATAATCCTGATATAATACTTGCGCATTTTACCGGATATATGAGCCAGTATCTTATGCCCGTTCTCAAGTTCTACTCGAAAAGAAGCGTTCGGCAAAGCTTCCACCACTTTGCCCTCGAATTCTATACCTTTTTCTTTTTCCATCTAGTCTCGCAAATTACAATCAGCGTCTTAAACTTTCGTCAACACCTCACAGCCTTCATCACTCACCGCCACCGTATGTTCAAAATGGGCAGAAAGCGATCCATCCACCGTCATCACCGTCCACCCGTCATCGAGCACCTTAACTTCACAAGTCCCGCAGTTGACCATCGGCTCTATGGCAAAAGTCATTCCCGCCTCAAGCAACGGACCGTCACTGCCCGGATAAAAATTCGGCACCTGCGGCTCTTCCCACAACGCACGACCGATCCCGTGCCCGACAAAATCACGAACCACCGAAAACCCCTGCCCCTCCACATACTCCTGGACAGCACGGCCTATATCGTGCAGGTGTCCCTTTGGCCGCACCTGCTCCATGGCCAATTTCAGCGACGTCTCAGTAACATCTATCAGCTGCTGCGCCTGGTCCGATATCTTACCAACCGGTAAGGTCACCGCCACATCGCCGTAAAAACCATCCTTAAAGGTACCCAGGTCGACACTGATGATCTGACCCTCCTCCAGACGACGCTCCCCGGGAATACCGTGTACCACCTCGCTATCAATGGAAGCGCAGATGCTGGCCGGAAAACCACGGTATCCCTTAAAAGCCGGCTTAGCGCCTTCCTGCTCGATCCAGCTTATCGCCCCCTGATCCAACTCCGCGGTAGTTATGCCAGGCACAACCATCTTGCTGACTGCGGCCAAGGCGCGAGCAGCAATGCCGCAACTCAGCCGTAACCCTGCCAACTCCTCCTCGTTCTTGGGCTGGGTCACCCGCCACCTCCTTTATTTAAAACAGCCTCCATCGCGGCCAGCGCCTGGTCTATCCCACCTTCGCCGGCCACCTGCCGCAGGATACCGCTCTTTTCGTAATACTCTATCAAAGGCGCCGTTTCCCGTCCATATACCTGCAAACGGTTGGCCACCGCTTCTTCCCGGTCATCCGCCCGTTGATATAATTCTCCATTACAACGGTCACATACGCCTTCCGTTTTCGGTTTCAACGTAAACACGTTGAAAATCTCTCCGCAGGAGCGACAGGTCCGCCTGCCGGAAATCCGTTTCTTTAACGTCTCTTCCCCCACCTCTATCTGGAAGGCCACCTGCAACGTCCGCCCCTTGGCCTGCAGCATCTGGTCCAACAATTGGGCCTGCACCAGGTTACGCGGATAACCATCCAGCAAAAAACTCTCCTGGCAATCTTCCGCCTCCAGCCGTTCCCGCACCACGCGGTTAACTATCTCATCGGGCACCAACTCTCCCGCCGACATATAACCTGCCACTTCCTCCGCCAGCTCCCCGCCCTGCTCCTTCAAACGGCGAAAGATATCGCCGGTAGATATATGGGGCGCGCCGCGCTTCTTGCTCAAGCGAGTGGCATACGTGCCTTTACCACTGCCCGGCGGACCTAAGAGAAGCGTGTACATACAATTCCCCTTAAATATTTTTCGCTAATTACGCCGATCAGCCCTCCGCGCTCACAATCTGCGTAATCTGCGTTTTTAAATCTGCGTTACTCAAAAAGTTCTTCCCTTCAACTTGCCCTTACGCAAAAAACCGTCATAATGCCGCATTATCAAATGCGACTCTATCTGTTTCATCGTATCCAGTACCACACCTACCACAATAAGTAACGATGTGCCACCAAAGCTTACTGGAATGTTAACGTAGCGAACGTAGAGCGTAGGAACGATAGCTATGACCGCGATAGCTATTGCCCCCCAGAGAGTGATCCTTGTCAGCACGCGGTCAATATAATCACTGGTCGGCTTGCCGGGCCGAGTACCATAGATCAATCCGCCCTGTTTCTGCAGGTTCTCCGCCAGGTCCGCCGGATTAAAAACGATGGCGGTGTAGAAATAACAGAAAAAAATGATCAAGGCCGCAAAGAGAAAATTATAGACCAAGCCAGTAGGCGCCATCCAACGTGATACGAAATCCATAAATGAATGCATAAAACCCTCGCCGCCACCCGCACCGAACATACTGGTTATCGTGGTCGGGAAAACCAGGATACTAGAAGCAAAGATAACGGCAATTACACCTGAGTAATCCACTTTCAAAGGTATCTGCGTGTTCTGTCCGCCGTAAACACGGCGACCGATGCGCCGCTTGGCGTATTGCACCGGGATACGGCGGTATCCCTGCTGAATTAATATTATAAAGGATACCAAGCCCACAGCCATCACCAGGAACAGTAACAAATGCAACGCCTGGATCGCCCCCGCCTTGAACTGCATATAAGTAGCAACCATCTGGCCGGGCAGGCTGGCAATGATCCCCGCGCAAATGATGATCGACATGCCATTGCCGATCCCCTTCTCGGTGATCTGCTCACCCAGCCACATAATAAAAATGGTGCCGGTGGTCAGTGTCAACATCGTCATCATCTGGAAACCTAAGGTGAATTCCGGCAGCACGTTAAATTGTTGCCCGGCGGAAACACCGCGCAGCCAATATGTCGTACCCAACGACTGGATCAGGCAAATGCCTACCGTAGCGTACCGCGTATACTGGGTGATCTTGCGCCGACCGATCTCACCTTCCTTGGAGAGACGTTCCAAATGAGGAATAACCGCCGTTAACAACTGCATTATGATCGAAGCTGATATATAGGGCATTATGCCCAAGGCAAAAACAGAAGCCTGCATCAGCGCACCGCCGGTGAAAAGATTGAGAAAACCAAAAACCGTTTCTGATTGCTGCTCAAAGAACCTTTTCAACTCGGCGGCATTCACACCCGGCGTGGGCACCTGGCAGCCAAGCCGGTAAACAAAAAGCAAAAACAGGGTAAAAAGCACCCTGCGCTTCAACTCGGGGATACGAAAAATATTACGAAATGCCTCGATCATTCGCCGATCACCTCCGCTACTCCGCCGCCGCTTTCTATCTTACGGCGTGCTGCACGCGAGAAAAAGTGAGCTTGTATCGTTAATACTTTCCCCAATTCTCCCTTGGACAAAACCTTCAAGCCGTTGTAACGGCCCTTGAGTATACCGCGGTCTTTAAGTTCCTGGGGACCGACCTTGGAACCGACAGCGAACGAACTGAAATCACAGAGGTTGACCACCGCCGGCTTGATCTTCTGCATGCTCGTAAAACCACGTTTGGGAATACGCCGCACCAAAGACATCTGGCCGCCTTCAAATCTGGGCCGCACCCCACTGCCGCTACGCGCACCCTGCCCTTTATGACCACGCCCGCTGGTCTTGCCCCGGCCACTGGAAGGTCCTCGGCCAATCCGCTTACGGCGGCGCACCGAACCCGGACGCAATTTAGCCTGTCCTGGCTTAAAAGGACTCATTTATTCTCCTCTTTGACTTGCAGCAAGTAGCCGACCTGTTTTAATTGCCCGAGTAACACATCACATTCCTGATGCACCCGAGCTTGTCCCAAACGACGCAAACCTAACGCCCGCAAGGTACGGCGGTGTGCCGGAATACGTCCGTAAGGACTTTTGACTAGCTTTACATTCAGTCGTCTACCAGCCATTTATTCCTCCTGCTTTTCCACTACTATACCACGCAGTTTATTCACCTGTTCATCGGTCTGCATTTCCATCAAGCCGTTCAGAGTCGCGCGCACTACGTTAAAAGGATTATTGGATCCCAGGCTCTTGGTTAGAACGTCATGCACACCGGCCATTTCCATCACCGAGCGCACCGCACCACCGGCGATAACTCCAGTACCCATCGCCGCCGGTTTGATCAGCACGCGGCTGGCGCCGAAACGACCGATTATCTCATGACGCACGGTAGTACCATGCGTCTTGATCTGAACCAGACGTTTCTTCGCCTGCTCTTTGCCTTTGCGTATCGCTTCCGCAATGTCCCTGGCTTTCCCGGTAGCAAAACCAACGTGACCCATACGGTCACCGACTACCATTAGCGCCGCAAAGCCGAACCGTTTACCTCCCTTGACTACCTTAGCCACACGGTTGATAAAAACCAGGCGTTCCTCTAAATTCAATTGATCAGGATCTATCTTTGATTTTCTCTTGGTCACATTCATGTCTGATTTTTCGTCCCATTAATAATAATCAAAATTAGAACTTCAACCCCCCGGCCCGCGCCGCTTCGGCAAGGGCTTTGACCCGACCATGGTACTTACTACCGCCCCGATCAAAAACCACTTCTTTGATCCCCGCAGCGCCGGCTTTATTGGCAATCAACTTACCTACTTCAGCGGCCGCCGCCGCGTTTCCACCACTCTTCAGACTACCCCTGAGCTCCTTGCCAAACGACGATACAGCGGCCAATACCCGTCCCTTGCTGTCATCCACCAACTGAGCGGCTATATTACGGTTGCCCTTGTAAACACAAAGGCGCGGACGCTTGGCGGTGCCGTTAAGCTTGCGTCTGATACGACTTTTTCTCCCCTGTCTTTTTATTCTCTTAATATTTTTAGTACTCATGTTCCCGCTGAGACGATGGTTTTACCCGCTTTACGGCGGATATGCTCATCTTGATATTTTATACCTGATCCCTTATAAGGCTCGGGCGGCCTGATCTTCCTGATCTTCGCCGCGGTCTCTCCTACCTGCTGCTTGTCAATACCCTTAAGCGCAATGACATTGTTCTTCTCTACCTCTATTTTTACGCCCTGCGGAGCCTTGAATTTTACCGGATTAGAATAACCCACATCCAAGGTAAGGTTGACCCCATCACTCTCTGCCTTATAACCCACGCCCTTAATCTCCAGGCGCTTCTCAAATCCCACAGTAACACCCTGGACCATGTTGTACAACAAGGTGCGAGCAAGCCCGTGCTGCGCTTTTTGCCGAATGCTATCTCCCCGGCGTTTGACGTCTATCTTGCCCTCGGCCATGACCAATTCTACTTCCGGCGGCAGGCGACGCGCCAACTCCCCATTTGGCCCCTTGACCACCACTTCGTCATCCCGTAACTCCACCTTTACCTCCGGGGGCAATTCTATTTGTTTAAAGCCTATACGTGACATGATACCCTTTGAACGTCCCTTTAAACCGTTTTCGCGGAAAACGCGGAACACTATTAAATATCTCTCCGCGCACTCCGCGATGTTATTACCCTGAGTCCATCGAAGGGTTCTGCGGACTCCGCGAAAAACGCATTTACCAAATCTTGCAAATCACTTCGCCGCCAATTTTCTTGCCGCGGGCGCTCTCCGCCGTCATCACACCCTGCGAGGTAGATATAATTGCTATGCCCAAACCATCCCGCACCCGGGGCATCTTGCGCCAACCGGCGTAAATGCGCAAGCTCGGTTTGCTAACTATATCTAATCCATTGATAACCCGCTCGTTTTCCTCACCGTATTTAAGCACCACTTTCACGCACTTATAGCTCCCCTCATCGGAGGTGCCGAATCCCGTGATGAAACCCTCCTCCTGCATTATCCGCAAGATCTCAAGCTTCGCGCTAGAAGAAGGCATCTCCACCTCCTGCTTGTTGGCCTGCAAACCATTACGTATCCGTGTCAACATATCCGCTATCGGATCAGTACATGTCATTTACTCTCTCCTCAACCACCATTTAGTCGTTCATTGCCCGCCACTCACCGGCCCTGCCTTCATCTTCAAACAGACGATATGAAAACGACCAGCGACCAACCTCAATTTACCAGCTGGATTTCGTCACCCCGGTGATCATCCCCTGACTGGCTAGCAGACGAAAACAAATACGGCACATCTCAAACTTACGCAGATAACCACGCCGACGTCCGCAACGGGGACAACGATTATACTGCCGCACCTTGAACTTGCTTCCTCGCTTATGTTTCTCTATCCAGGATTTTTTTGCCATAGTATCTCATCTCAGATTCTCTCTCCCTTGGTGGGCAGAGAACAGGTTCGCTTCGCGAACCGAAAGAGAGGGGAACATCCACCCTCTTGCTCAAGCTTCTTCCTTTTTCTTCCTCTTCCGGAAAGGCAGACCTAACGCTTTAAGCAGCGCAAAGCCCCCCTTATCGTCAGCCGCCGTAGTAACAATAGTCACATCCAGCCCGTGCGTTCCTTCCACCTTATCATAATCTATCTCCGGAAAAATCGTCTGTTCCTTAAGGCCAAGCGTGTAATTGCCCCGACCGTCAAAAGCGTTATCAGGTATACCGCGGAAGTCCCGAATGCGAGGCAGCGAAAAATTTATCAAACGATAAAGGAACTCGTACATCCTGTCTCCACGCAAAGTCACCATACAACCGACCTTCACCCCCCGCCTGATCTTAAAATTAGATATGGCCTTCTTAGCCTTGGTGACGACCGGACGCTGACCGGTAATTATCGCCAATTCACTGGCAATGGAATCCATTAATTTAGTATCACCGGAAGTCGATGCTGCTCCCATGCCGACGTTCAACACTATCTTCACCAACCGCGGACACTGCAAAATATTCTTGCAACTTAGCTGCTTGCACAGCAGGGGAACCACCTTATTCTTATAAGCTTCTTTGAGCGCAGGTGCCGTCATTCGTCGATTACCTCCCCGCATTTACGGCAAAGCCGTACAGCCGTGCCGTCATCCAGCCGCTTTTTACCCAACCTCGTCGGACGACTGCACCGCGGACACACCAGCATTACATTAGAAGCAGCAAGAGAAGATTCCTTCTCCACAATACCTCCCTGCTGCATCTTCTGGTTGGGTTTAGTGTGCCGCTTAATGAAATTGACTTTCTCCACGATCACACGCTTGCCACCGTCCAGGATCTTCAGCACACGGCCTTCTTTGCCTTTATCGCGGCCACTGATCACCTTGACGTTGTCACCCTTCTTAACGTGACTGACCCTTACCGCCGTACGCTGTTCCGCTTTCATTCTTGCCGCAATTGACATATTTTATCTCTCTTAAGACTAGACAACCTCATCCGCCAGTGACACGATCTTCACAAAATTATCACGCAATTCTTTGGCCACCGGGCCAAAGACTCTGGTACCCAACGGGCTTTTTTGCGGGTCGATCACCACCACCGCATTATCATCAAATTTAACGTAAGACCCGTCATTACGGCGAATTTCTTTGACCGTGCGGACAACTACCGCTTTTACCACTTGGCTCTTTTTTACCGCGCCGGCGGGGATAGCCTCTTTGACCGTACCCACGATAATATCACCCACCCGGGCGTACCGTCGCTTAGAACCGCCAAGAATGCCAATACACATCAGCTTACGCGCGCCCGTGTTATCAGCCACGTTTAACAGGCTCTGTACCTGGATCATTATCTTTGCTCTCCTCTTCTTCCTTTTCCGGCACGGATTTAATACCCCTGTGTCCTAATACCCGCACCAGCCGCCAACGCACTCGCCGCGAAAACGGCCTACTCTCCATGATCTCCACCTCGTCCCCGCTACGGGCAACCCCTGCTTCGTCATGCACAAGCAACTTGGTGCGCCGACGTATCAACTTCTTATATAACGGATGTGAAACTACCCGCTCCACATTCACAGAAATCGTCTTCTCGCCGCTCAATCCGGCCACCAAGCCGCGCTTGATAACCCGGCGCGCTCTTTCTTCCGCCGCTGCCTTCATTTTTTCCTCTCTTTCTTCGGCGTATTATCGGCATCCTTCTTCCCCGCCTTATCCTGCACCGCACCCTGTTTCGGTAGTGAGCGAATCCCCAGCTCGTCTTCATGTACAATGGTCAGCACCCGCGCCAAGTCACGCCGCAAGTACTTTGCCGCCGAAGTGTTCTCTAACTGCTGCGCGACCTGCTTAACGTTTACCTCGAAAAGTTGCTTGCGCAATTCATCCCGCTTCTGATCTAACTCAGCTTTGGTCATACCACGCAATTCTTTCTTTTTCACTACCATTGCTCACATTCCCTTGACGATAAATTTGGTCTTAAATGGCAACTTATGCGAAGCCAACCGCATCGCTTCCCGGGCGACCTGTATACTGACACCATCTATTTCGAAAATCATATTGCCCGGACGCAACATGGCAACCCAACCTTCAGGCGACCCTTTCCCCTTGCCCATCCTGGTTTCAGCAGGTTTCTTTGTTACCGGCCTGTCCGGGAACACTCTGATCCATACCTTGCCACCACGCTTCATATGCCTGGTCAAAGCCACCCGCGCGGCCTCGATCTGCCGGTCACTTAACCTGCCCCCCTCCAAAACCTTTAAGCCGTAGGAACCAAAACTCAGCCGCCCACCCCTGTTAGTCGGCCCGCCGGGATCCCCACCACGCTGCTGTTTGCGATATTTAACACGTTTTGGCATTAACATATTTTTTTCTTCCAGCTATCCGGTTCTTTCACTTTTTCGCTGCCGCCGACTTAGACGGTGGCTTACTTGACGCATCGGCAGGCCCTCTTCCCCGATTCGCCGCACCCGGAGCGCCTTCGTTCCTCTTGGGGAAATTCCGTGGCCGCCGCGTATTTGCCTGCTCCAAGCGACGCGCTTCCGCGTTTTCTCGCGCATCGCCTTTAAATATCCATACCTTCACCCCAATAGTCCCGTAAGCACAGAAAGCCGTAGCAGTGGCATAGTCTATATCCGCACGCAATGTATGTAAAGGAAGGCTACCATCCTTAACCCATTCCGCACGGGCAATTTCCCCGCCACCCAGCCTACCACCCAGCCTGATCTTAACACCAAGAGCCCCGGCATCCATCGCCATCTGCAGAGAACGACGCATTGTCCGGCGATAAGCGGCTCTTCTTTTCAGTTGCTCGGCAATGTTTGCCGCGATAAGCTCAGCACAAGTATCAGGGGAAACCTCCTCTTTAATATCCAACTTCACCGATTTGTTGATCATCTTCTCCAGATCAGCGATCAAGCTTTCTACTTCCAGGCCGCCACGTCCCACAGCTAGTCGCCGCCGCGCCACCCGCACGAATATCCGCACCTCCTGCAGGAAGTGCTCGGTTTTTATTTCGGAAATACCGGCGTTTGAAAACCGCTGCTTGATTATCTCTTTCAAACGCAGGTCCTCGTGCAACCATTTGGCGTAGTTCTTGGAACTATACCACTTGGAGCCCCATTCTTTGCTGATACCCAGCCGGAAACTTATCGGGTTTACTTTCTGTCCCATTTAGCTCTTGCCTTTCTCCTTGCTACTTTTCCCCGCTCCGCCGGAACCTCCCCGGGGCTTCGTCTTGTTTATCTTCTTACCTGCCTGTTTTTTCGCGGCCTTAATCCCTTTTCCCGCTCCGCCGGATCCAGGCAGGCTCTTCGCCTTCTTTGTTCCCTTAATTTCTTGTTTCTTTACTTCCTTACTCACGTCTCCCCCGCCTACCACCACCAGCAAATGACTGGTGCGCCGTCTCATACTCCCTACGCGCCCCATCGCCTTCGGCGTCCAGCGCTTGGTATCACGCGGTTGAGGCCCCTCGTCCACTCTTACCTGCTGCACTACCAAGCCTTCTACACTACCCTTTGAGCGATCCTTGGCGTTCCCCAAAGCTGAACGCAACGCGCCCTCCATAAAACGTCCTGCTTTTTGGGGCACAAAACGTATGAGAACAAGCGCCTCCGCCAGAGACTTGCCACGCACCAAGGCAGCCACCAGACGTAATTTACGCGGCGATATCCTTAAATAACGAGAACTGGCACTAAATGTACCTTCCATCGGATTATCCTTACTTTACATCTGTTTTTTCCCGGCCGGAATGGGCTCGGAAAAACCTGGTCGGACTAAACTCCCCCAACTTGTGACCAACCATGTTCTCAGTGATATAAATAGGGAGAAACCTTTTACCGTTATGTACGGCAAAAGTATATCCCACCATCTCAGGCGTTACCGTTGATCTGCGCGACCAGGTTTTAATCACCTTTTTATCCCCCATCGCGCGCATCTGGTTGACCCGGCGCAACAACTTCTCATCCACGAAGGGGCCCTTTTTTAATGATCTTCCCATTTCTTTCCTCTTACTTGGTCCTTGCTTTTATAACCATCCACTTATTCCGCCGGCCACGTCCGGTTTTATAACCTTTGGCCGGCGTCTGGTTCCTGGAGGTTGGATGCCTGCCACCGGAACTCTTACCTTCGCCGCCACCCATCGGATGATCCACCGGGTTCATCGCCACGGCCCTCACACGCGGACGACGGCCCAGCCACCGCTTACGGCCGGCCTTACCCAGCGAAACGTTAGCGTGATCGATATTACTAACCTGTCCCACAGTAGCCCGACAACGCAAACTAACCAACCTCACCTCGCCGGAAGGCATTTTGACATGCGCGTATTCACCTTCCTTGGCCAGCAACTGCGCGGTAGCGCCAGCGCTGCGCACCAACTGCGCGCCCCGTCCCGGCCTGAGTTCAACATTATGGATCATCGTTCCCGCCGGCATAAAATGCAACGGCAGCGTGTTGCCCGGTTGAATGTCCGCCTTTTCACCGGAAACCAGTGTCTCACCCTTGCGCACGCCAAGCGGAGCCAAAACATAACGCCGCTCCCCATCGGAATAGACAACGCGCGCGATCAAAGCAGAGCGAAACGGATCGCGTTCCAGGGTTTCAACCCGCGCCGGTTTAACATCTTTGTCACGTAAAAAATCTATTCGCCGATAACGTCTTTTCGCGCCTCCGCCCCGACGCGGACTGGTAATACGGCCGCTATTGTTTCTCCCCCCCGTACGAGGCAACCGCCGCGTCAACTTTTTCAGCGGCTTTTCTTTTGCCGCGTCGCCGATATCCAAGAGCGTCATCTGACGCCGTCCGGGAGAAGTAGGTTTTAATTTTTTTATCGCCATATTTACCTCGTCAATCGTCTATGGTCTATCGTCTATCGTGAAGCAGCAAGTTCTGTCTATCGGTTATCGCAATAGCCCTGTTATTTCACCGATCATCCGAACAACGATAGACGAGCGCCGACTACGTCTCAAACATCTCTATCTTAAGGCCCTTCTTCAGCTTAACTACCGCCTTTTTCCAACCCGGCGATTTATAACGGCGGGAGCCCATTCGTTTCATCTTGCCGCGCACTTTCATCACGCGCACATTTTCTACTTTGAAATCCTTCTGGCTCTTACCGAAGATAATCTCTACTGCCCGCCCTATTTCTATCTTATTAGCACGAGGATCTACGCGAAAAACATACTTATTATCATCATCCCGCATTTTTTGAGTGCGTTCGGTAACCACCGGGCCCAAAATTATCTTGTATGGTTCGCTCATTACTTTTCGTCCTTCTTCTGACTCTTGGCGGGTTCCAACAGGCCGCTCACTATCTCCCCTGCTGCCGGACTCACCAGCAAATAATCAGCCAGCATGATATCCAGAGCGTTAAGCCGCGACGCCATCAACAGCTTGACATCGGAAAGATTACGAAAAGCTCGTTTTATTTCCTCATCCTTCCGTCCCAGCAGAATTAACACCCGGCCGGCCATTCCCAGTTTATCCAGGAAAACCCGCGCCTGCTTGCTGCGCGGCTCCGCGGGAAAATTGCTGTCCACCAATACCAGTTGCCCCTGCTGAGACTTATCCAAAAGGGCACTGCGGGTAGCACGGCGCCGTTGTTTGCGATTAAGCTCTCGATGGTAGTCCGCTCCCCCGGGACCGAAGGCAACGCCGCCGCCCCGCCACTGTATAGCGCGGATACTGCCCTGCCTCGCCCTACCGGTTCCTTTTTGCCGCCAGGGCTTTCTACCGCCACCGGCGACCTGCCCGCGTGATTTGGTATGCGCCACCGCCGGACGACGATTACCCGCTAAAACACGCTCTGCCCAAGCCAGGGAGTGCTGGTCAACACCTTCTGTTGTGCGGATAACACGCGGCTGTTTTTCTTCACCCGCGCCATCTACCACTTTAAGTTTTACTTCACTTGAAATCATGCGATCACTCCGCCTTGCATACTACTATTAATTCCCCAACCGATCCCGGCACAGACCCTCTCACCACCATCAGGTTCTGCGCCTCGTCTACTTCCATCACCCGCAAATTCCTGGCTGTTATCTTACAACCGCCCAAACGACCAGGCATCTTCACCCCGGGAAATACCCGAGAAGGAGAAGCGCTCTGACCGATAGAGCCCGGAGCGCGATGAAAACTGGAACCGTGGGTAGCGCGCCCGCCGCTAAAATTCCAGCGCTTGATAACACCGGCAAAACCCTTCCCTTTGGAAACGCCACTTACGTTAACCATCTTCACATCCTTGAATATATCTCCCACCGTAAGCTCCGACCCCACGCTAAGTCCCTGGGAGTCCTGCTCGTCCACCAAGCGCAATTCGCGCAGGTAACGCCGCGGCGAACATCCCGCGGCTTTGAAATACCCCTGTTGCGGCCGATTGGGCCGACGCTTACTCCGCCGCCGGTTCTTTTTTTTATCCGCGCTATCAGCCGTAGCGGCCTCTTTATCTTCCGTCTTATCTGCCACGGCTGTCGGCTCCCCGGCCATCTCCCCAAAACCCAACTGTACCGCATCATAGCCGTGCCGGTCCGATGTCTTCAAGGCTACAACCATACAGGGACCCAGTTCCAAGACGGTCACTGCCGAAAGCTCACCCGTCTCCGCGTTGAAGACTTGACTCATGCCTATCTTTTTTCCTAAGAGACCTTTCACCTCAGAATACTCCCATCTTGATCTCGGCTTCCACACCTGCCGGCAAATTCATCCGCTTCATTGCTTCCATCGTGCGCGCATTGGAGCCGCGTACGATAACCAGGCGCTTGTGGGTACGCATTTCGAACTGCTCCCTGGATTTCTTGTCTACGTGCGGTGAGCGCAGAACAGTATATTTTTGAATGCGCGTTGGCAACGGTATCGGGCCAACGATATCAGCGCCGGTATCACGAACAACGCGGGTTATCTGCTCCACGCCAACTTCCAGACTGCGATGATCAAAAGACTTCAATTTGATCCGTATGTCCTCGCGCTTCTGCTTAGCTTTGCCCTTGGCCTTGACCATCATGCTCCTTAACGTTTTTCTTTATGCAGGGTATGTTTTCTACAACGCGAACAAAACTTCTTCAATTGTAGTTTTTCCCCGCCGCTGGCACCCTGGCTTTTCTTTCCACGGGAAAGAACATAGTTCTGCTCCTTGCAATCGCCACAGACCAACTTTATTATCACCTTATCTGCCATCGGTTCACTACCTCCAAACAGCGACGTACACTTATAATCTCATGATTAAGCTATACACCTATACCAAGTTGTCCCCGCAACTACTCGACAATCTCGTCAACCACGCCGGCGCCTACCGTACGCCCGCCTTCGCGGATAGCAAACCTTAGCTCCTTCTCCATGGCAATCGGGGTTATCAACTCTATCTGCAGGCCCACATCATCCCCCGGCATGACCATCTTCGTATCTTCCGGCAATGTTACCGACCCGGTCACGTCAGTAGTGCGGAAATAGAATTGCGGCCGATAGCCGGTGAAAAAAGCAGAATGCCTACCGCCCTCTTCTTTCGTCAACACATAAACCTTGGCGGTAAACTTTTTATGCGGCTTGATGCTGCCCGGCTTAACCACCACCTGGCCGCGCTCGATACCGTCTTTTTCAACGCCACGCAATAATAAGCCGACATTATCCCCGGCCATACCTGAATCCAAGATCTTGCGGAACATCTCCACACCGGTTACCACAGTAGTGCTCGTGTCGCGGATACCTACGATCTCTACACTTTCCCCCATCTTCACCTGGCCGCGCTCGATCCTGCCCGTGGCTACCGTCCCCCTGCCCTGGATGGAAAAAACGTCCTCAACCGCCAGCAGGAAGTCCTTGTCCACGTCGCGCTTCGGATCGGGAATATACTCATCCATCGCCTTTAAGAGCTCAGGAATACTGCCGCAAGCTTCGCATTCGTCCTTGCCGCAACCGCATTCCATAGCCTTTAAAGCGGAGCCCTTGATCACCGGAGTCTTATCGCCGGGGAAATCATACTTGTCCAACAACTCCCGCACCTCCACCTCGACCAGTTCCAAAAGCTCCTCATCGTCCACCTGATCGACCTTATTCATGTAAACAACGATATACGGCACTCCGACTTGCTTGGCAAGCAAGATATGTTCACGGGTCTGGGGCATCGGACCATCAGCGGCACTGACCACCAGAACCGCTCCATCCATCTGCGCGGCGCCAGTAACCATATTCTTGATGTAATCAGCATGACCAGGACAATCGATATGCGCATAGTGCCGATTCACCGTCTGATACTCAACGTGGGCAACGGCAATGGTTATACCACGTTCACGTTCCTCCGGAGCCTTATCAATATCCTCAAACTTCTGCTCCTCTGCCAAGCCTTGCTTCGCCAAGTACTTAGTGATCGCTGAAGTAAGCGTCGTCTTACCATGATCAACGTGTCCGATCGTACCAACGTTCACATGCACTTTCGACCTGTCAAATTTTTCCTTTGCCATTGTTACGCCTCCTTTAATTCCGGTTGTTTACCCTAAAAAACTTTAATACTATCCAGCCCCTCATTTATTCACTTACTTACCCCGTCTAGATCAAAACAGATAGGGGATCAAGCCGATCAGTGTCAGCCCGGCCACCAGCAAGCTCTTACCGCCCTTGCGCTCACTACCGGCTCCGTCCTTCTTTACTCTTCTCACACTGTATTGTCGGAATTGCATGCTGTAACTGGCACGCCCCTGGGTCATCGAACGTAGATCACCGGCATAGCCAAACATGGTTGCCAGAGGCACCTCCGCATCTACAACCTGCGTATCTCCGCTGGTCTCTACCATGGTAACTCTGCCGCCTTTCATCTCAATATTACCCAACACATCTCCTAAATTCTTCTCCGGCGTTACCACATGCAGGTCCATTACCGGCTCCAAGACAACCCCGCCCGCCTTTTCCAACGCGCGCCGCGCTGCCAGAAAACCAGCCATTTTAAAAGCGATCTCAGAGGAGTCCACTTCATGGAAGGACCCGTCTAAAAGGGTCGCCTTTATATCGAACACCGGATATCCCCCCAGCGGCCCGCTCTCCAGAGCCTCGCGCACCCCTTGTTCTACCGAAGGAATGAAAGTTTTGGGAATTCTCCCCTCACGCACCTTATCCTGAAAATCAAAACCTTTTCCCTGATCATTCGGTTCCAAGCAAAGCTTAACGTGCCCGTATTGCCCTCTTCCCCCGGTCTGCTTAACATAGCGTTCCTCGATAACCACACTCCTGGTTATCGTCTCCTTGAAAGCTACCTGGGGACGACCCACGTTAACCTGCGCCTGGTGCTCACGTTCCAAGCGGTCGATCACCACCTCGAGATGCAACTCACCCATACCGGCTATCAACATCTGTCCGGTTTCTTTGTCCGTCGACACCCGGAACGTCGGATCCTCTTCCGCCAGGCTTGCCAGTCCCTTGACCAACTTATCCTGATCCTTCTGCGTACGCGGTTCAACCGCCACCTGGGTCACCGGATCAGCAAATATCGGCGCTTCCAACAACATTGGCGCCGTAGGCGCACAAAGTGTATCACCGGTATAAGTTCCCTTTAACCCCACAACGGCAACGATATCTCCGGCAGCTAATTCATCCAGTTTATGCCGTTTATTAGCATGCATTAACAGGATCCGTTGTAAATTCTCCCGCTTTTCCCGGCTGGCATTGAATATCTCCGCGCCACTATTGAGCTTGCCGGAATACACACGCAGATAGATGAGTTTTCCCACGTGCGGATCACTAGCCACTTTAAAAGCCAGAGCGCAGAACGGCTCCTCATAATCCGCTGCCCTGCTAACCTGCTCCCCTGCCGGGGTTTTACCCTTGATCGCCGGCATATCCCGCGGTGACGGCAGATAATCTATCACCGCGTCTATCACCGGCTGCACACCTACGTTGCGAAAAGCCGCCCCGCAAAATACCGGAACTAATTGTCCGGCGATCACCGCACGGCGAATATATTTTCTGATGTCCACGGCGGCTACATCGTCCTGCTCCAGATAGATCTCGGCAAAATCATCGTCATACTCACTAACGGCTTCCAGCATCCTCTGCCGCGACTCATCAGCTTCTTCCGCCATCTCAGAGGGGATTTCCTCCGTGATCAACTCCGCACCAAGCGTATCTCCATCCCAGCGGTAGGCCTTCATATCCACCAAGTCTATTACCCCATGGAAGTCAGCCCCACTCCCCATAGGCAACTGCATCGACACGGGATTGGCCTTCAACACATCTCTTATCTGTTGGATTACCCTTTGGTAATCAGCGCCTGGCCGATCCAGTTTATTCACAAAAGCAATGCGCGGGACTTCGTTCGTATCTGCCTGACGCCATACCGTCTCTGACTGCGGTTCTACACCCCCAACCGCGCAAAATACGCCGACAACGCCGTCCAGCACACGCAGCGATCTTTCTACCTCTACCGTGAAATCAACGTGTCCCGGCGTATCTATAATGTTTATCCGGTTCTCCCGCCAATAGCAAGTGGTCGCCGCCGCAGTGATAGTAATGCCCCGCTCCTGCTCCTGGACCATCCAGTCCATCTGGGCGTTGCCGTCATGTACCTCCCCCATGCGATGCACCTTACCGGTATAGTAAAGAATCCGCTCGGTAAGCGTTGTCTTGCCGGCATCGATATGGGCGATAATGCCGATATTCCTGATATCTTTGATTTTTACGTTTTTTTCGTCCATTTTCTCTTAACGAGCTCCGCGTTCCTTCCGCTCTGTCGCTGGTTGCTCGTTGTTTGTTGCTTGCGCCTCTTGATATGCCCCAGCAACTAGCGACTAGCGACTAGCAACTGCCGTTTACCATCTATAATGCGCGAAAGCCTTATTGGCCATCGCCATTTTATGCACATCCTCTTTTTTCTTAACCGCCGCGCCTGCTCCTCCAGCCGCATCCACAAGTTCACCGCCAAGCTTCTCGGCCATGCTCTTGCCGGAACGGCTTACCGCCGCGCTAAGCAGCCAACGAATAGCCAGCGCCCGCTGACGTCTGGGGTTCACCTCTATCGGCACCTGATAGGTCGCGCCGCCCACCCGTCTTGATTTCACTTCCAGGTTGGGACGAACATTAGCCATAGCTTTCTCCAGCAATTCCAAACCTGTACCGTCAGATTTTTTGTTAGCGATCTCAATCGCGCCGTAAAAAACCTTTTCGGCCGCGCTCTTCTTGCCTTTCTTCATAATGCAGTTAACAAACTTCGTCGCTAACTCGCTGTTATAGACCGGATCAGCTGGAATATCCCTAGCATGTCGCAGCTTAGCTGTCATCATTCACTCCATAAATTTCAAAAACTTTTTCTCACCCACAGACCATCGCCGAACATTCTCAAGCGATGTTAATCCGCGAAATCACCCACTCGATGCCGTGGGCTTAGGCCGCTTGGCCCCGTATTTAGACCGGCCCTGCTTCCTGTCCTGCACTCCCAAAGCATCATAAACACCACGAACTATGTGATAGCGTATTCCCGGCAAATCCTTCACCCGCCCACCGCGGATCAAAACAATAGAATGCTCCTGCAGATTATGACCAATACCAGGAATGTAACAAGTAACCTCCTGGTTGTTAGTCAATCTTACCCGGGCCACTTTGCGCAACGCCGAATTAGGTTTCTTTGGCGTCACCGTAGCTACCCGCACACAAACACCCCTTCTCTGGGGGCAGCGGCTAAGGGCCGGAGAGTCACTCTTCGCTTTCTTTTTCTTGCGACTAAACCTGACCAACTGGCTTAAAGTAGGCATCTTTCTCCTGTTCTAAAAAAATCAAAAGGCGGGGATTCCGCCTTTCGCTGGTCGTTTCCCAATGACTATTCGGGGTACGCCTCGCCATACCCTGATCAACCAGCTACACGTCGGTCCTCCCTTCCGTTAATATTTACTATCGCGTCGGCAAATTTATCCGAGAAGGAAACAGTTATTATATCTTATTACATCATTATGTCAAGCCTCATTTAAAAAAACCTAAGCTTTCTCTTCAACCGTCTTCTTTGTCGGACGGTCTATACTTTCCGCGGTCAATTTCGCCTTCAAATCACATATGGTATGAAACCCTGTTCCCGCTGGTATCAGGTGGCCCATAATCACATTTTCCTTCAAGCCACGCAGATTATCACACAGGCCGCTAACGGCTGCTTCGGTAAGCACCCGCGTTGTTTCCTGAAAAGAAGCCGCGGAAATAAAACTTTCCGTGGAAAGCGACGCCCGGGTTATCCCCTGGAGAATCGTTTGCCCCGTTATCGGCCTCTTTTTCTTTTTAAGCAACTCTTCATTGATCCGCCGGAACTTTCCGCGATCAACGATCATATCGGGCAACAAGTCTGAATCGCCGGGGTCCTCTACAGTAAGCTTGCGCAACATCTGGCGCACGATAATCTCTATGTGCTTATCGTTTATTGGCACTCCTTGCAATCGATAGATCTCTTGCACCTTATTCACCAGGTACTCCTGAACAGCCGTCTCACCCTTGACCTTAAGGATATCCTTGGGGTTGATCGGACCCTCAGTAAACTGCTCCGCGGCACTGATATAGTCACCTTCCTGGACACCAAGATGCACGCCAAGAAGAACCTTGTATTCCTTTTCTGTGCCGTCCTCATTACGCACCTGCACCAAACGATATCCCTTGGATATTTCCCCCACAGAAACGATGCCGTCAATTTCAGAGATCACTGCGGCATTCGACGGTTCGCGCGCCTCAAAGAGCTCGGAAATCCGCGGCAGACCGCCCGTGATATCACGCGTCTTCGACAAAGCACGCGGTATCTTGGCCATCACATCTCCGGCCTGCACCTCCTGTCCCTCCGCGACTAATAACTGCGCCCCAGTAGGAATGTTGACACCGATTCTCTCGCGTTCTCCGTCTTGGACCATTACCCGCGGTTGCAAATCGCCCTTCTCGCCGCTGGGCGAGAAATACTCCGTGATCACCTTAAGTCTCTGACCAGACTCATCATCCGCCGATTCCCGCATGGTCAGGCCTTCTTTGATATCTTGAAACTTAACTTTTCCCTTCCCCGAAGCATAGATAAGCTGATTGTGCAAGTCCCAGACAGCGATCACTTCACCTTTTCGCACTTTCTGATTATCCTTGATCTTGATCACCGCCCCATAAGGAATAGGATAGTGATCCGTCTCCCGCCCGTCCGCATCGTAAGTGGTGATCTCAGCGTCGCGGTTGAGAACTACCATTTGCTTGTCGCGATTAACCAGGGAGCGATTAACATTATGCAGGCGAACAAACCCGTCGCGCTTGGCGACGACCTTGGATAACTCGACCACGCGCGAGGCCGTACCGCCAATATGGAAGGTGCGCAAAGTCAACTGGGTGCCCGGCTCACCGATAGACTGGGCCGCGATAATGCCCACCGCTTCTCCCACATGCACTAAATTACCCGTGGCCAAGTCGCGACCATAACATTTAGCGCAAACCCCCCAAGACGCCTCACAGGTAAGCACCGAACGCACCCGCACCGCTTCCTGGTTTTCCTCGATCAAGTTTGCCTTTTTCTCATCTATTTCATCGCCGGAACGAACGATCACCTCATCGCTCAAAAGACCTACCACATTATCCAAGGCAATGCGTCCGGTAATCCGCTCACACAGCGGTTCAATAATTTCGAAACCTTCTTTCAATGCTTGCATGCGGATACCGTTAAGCGTACCGCAATCTTCCGTGGAGACGATCACATCTTGTGCGACATCAACCAATCGCCGAGTAAGATAACCGGCATCCGCGGTCTTCAAAGCCGTATCGGCCAAACCCTTGCGAGCTCCGTGCGTAGAAATGAAATACTCCAACACCGATAGTCCCTCTCGGAAATTAGAAACAATCGGAGTTTCAATGATCTCCCCGATCCCACCGGTGATTTTCTGCAACGGCTTCGCCATCAGTCCACGCATGCCAGCCAACTGCCTGATCTGCATGCGCGAACCACGCGCGCCGGATTCAGCCATCATATATATGGAATTAAAACCATTTTGATCCACCTTCATCTCACCAAACATCTTTTCCGCCACGTTGTCGGCCACACCAGTCCACAAATCTATTATCTTGTTGTAACGCTCATTGTTGGTGATCACACCACTGCGGTACTCACTTTCTATCTTAACTATCTCTCCTTTGGCTTTATCTATCTGTTCCGTTTTATCGCTGGGTATTTTCATCGCGTCCAAAGATACGGTTATACCGGCATTGGTAGCCCAGAGGAAACCCAATTCCTTTAGTTCATCAAGCATCTCCACCGTCGCGGCACGTCCGAGGCGCTTGTAACAATCACCTATCAAGTCACGCAGCTCGTTCTTCCTCATCTCCTTATTGATAAAACGCAACTCTTCGGGAACAACCTGATTGAATATGATCCTCCCAATAGTCGTACTGATTATCTTGCCGTTGACCCGCACCTTAACCCAGTCATGCAGTCCCACAATACGATCTTCATAGGCACGTAGTGCTTCGTCCTCCCCGCAGAACACCCGCACCATTGTCTCCCCGCCTATCGCTTCGCGCAACTTGGTCAGGTAATAGCAACCAAGAACGATGTCCTGTGTCGGAGCAACGATCGGGTGGCCGTTAGCGGTAGAGAGAATATTATTGGTGGCAAGCATCAACAGTCTTGCTTCCAATTGCGCCTCGGCAGACAGCGGCACATGTACCGCCATCTGGTCACCATCGAAGTCCGCGTTGAAAGCGGTACATACCAGCGGATGAATACGAATGGCCTTGCCTTCTACCAGCATCGGTTGGAAAGCCTGAATACCAACGCGGTGCAGGGTGGGGGCCCGGTTAAGCATCACAGGATGATCCTGGATCACCTCGGCTAAGATATCCCACACTTCCGGACGCACCCGCTCCACTATCTTCTTAGCGCTCTTTATAGAATGGACATACCCCCGATCCTCAAGCCGCTTAATGATGAAGGGCTTAAAAAGCTCCAGCGCCATTTTCTTCGGCAAACCGCACTGCCAAAGCTTCAGCTCCGGACCAACAACGATCACCGACCTACCGGAATAGTCCACCCGTTTCCCCAGCAAGTTCTGACGAAAACGACCCTGCTTACCGCGCAGCATATCGGAGAGTGATTTCAAAGGTCTGTTGCCCGCGCCTTTAACGGTATAACCCCGGCGACCGTTATCAAAGAGAGCGTCTACCGCCTCCTGCAACATCCTCTTCTCATTTCGCACGATAACGTCCGGCGCCTTGATGTCCAGCAGGCGACGCAAGCGATTGTTCCTGTTAATTACCCGACGGTAAAGATCATTAAGATCAGAGGTAGCGAAACGACCACCATCCAGAGGCACCAGTGGTCTGATCTCCGGTGGAATCACCGGCAGAATATCCAACACCATCCATTCCGGCTTGTTTCTGGAATTGGCCAGAGAATTCACCACTTTCAAGCGCTTGTTAAGGTCCCGCTGCTTTTGTTTGGAAGAAGTAGCCTTGACCTTAGCGCGCA
>JAUXIB010000117.1 GCA_030621225.1 candidate division FCPU426 bacterium | reverse complement strand
CCCCTTCTCCGGTACACTTTCGATATCATGACAATCAGCGCATAGTTCGCCGACTCCCTTGATCAACTCAGCCGGGTTCTTGTCCCCCTTACCGCGATGGCAATTTTTACATTCTCGTGTCTTAAAAGGCGCGTGCTCCAGCTCATATATCAGTTTGGGCCGATTGGAAGCGTGTGAAGCATGGCAGGCGGTACAATCCGCTTTCTCCATCGGATAACCGAAATGCTTGCGTTTGAACTCAGCACTGCCAGTCTTGTGGCAATTGAGACACAGCTTGGGCAACGGCGCCTTGAGCTGATACTCATTGGCTGAGGAATGCGGATCATGGCACTTGTCGCATTTGCCGCCCTTGAGCGGCGCGTGCACGTGCGTCTTGCCCAGCTCCTTCTTGACCGCCGGGTGGCAACCCAGGCACAGCGACTTTGACGACTTCTTTAGCCCGTTACGCTGGGCCGAGGCGTGGGGCTCGTGGCAATCCAGGCAGCGCCCCTCACTAAAGGGCGTGTGCCGGTGCGCCAACTGGTGCCCCTCCCTTGAGTGGCAACCATAACACAGGTTTTTCTCCTGCTTGAGCAGCAGATGCTCACCGGAAGAGGCATGCCCCGAATGGCATCCCTGGCACTCACCGCTAACAGCGGGAGCGTGTTTCCAGGCCTTGGTCTTCCACTTAGCGCTCAAGTCATCGTGGCAAGACTCACAAACATCCTTCTCCAGCTTGAGTATGGTCTTGCCCTCCTGGGTGAATTTCTCATGACAGGTACTGCACTCACCATCCTCGTAAGGCGGATGTTGATTGTCCCCTATCAAACCCTCGTTTTTGGAGAAATGCGGGTTGTGACAGCTCAAGCAAGCTCCCACGACCATACTGACCCCATCGTGAGCCCGGCTCATCCCCGGATCATCCTGCGCATGGCACTTATAACAGAGACCGGGCATACCGCCGTTCAATAACGAATCGTGCCCAGCGCGATGCGGTCGATGGCAAGAGCTACACTTACCGCTCTTCAGCGGGGAATGTATTACCTTGGCCTCTTTGAGACGCTTGGCGAAGTCTGGGTGGCAGGAGAGGCACAGCTTGCTGTCCTTGTCAGTCAGTAATTTTCCAAACGCCGACTGGTGCGGCTTGTGACAGTCAATGCACTTACCGCCCTGCAAAGGCTGGTGGGTAACGTCCCCAGCTTCGAGCTCATGGCAACCAAGACAAAGCTCGTTGACCGGACTAACCAGCAAGCCGTCAATATCACCGGAGTGGGCAAGATGACAGCCCAGACATTCCCCCTCCTCAACCGGCGCGTGCTTGAATGGTTGATGTCCTTCCTGCCCGGTCTTATGGCATTTAGCGCATAATTCCCCTCCCGCTGACCTAAGTAGCGGCGAATGCTTGGAAGAATGCGGGTCATGGCAGCCCGAGCAATTATCGGTAACAAACGGCGAATGATTGAAACGCCGCGACTTATGGCGTTGCAAATCCTTGTGACAGGACAGGCACATCCCCTTCGATTTCTCAAACCGCAGTAGTCCAGCCCCCTTGGAGCGGTGTCCGCTATGACATTTCAGGCACTGCCCCTTGACCATCGGCGAGTGCCCCTTCTTGTTCGCGAACTTGTCATCAGCGTGGCACTCCAGGCACATCTTGCCCGGGGCGTCCTTCAATAAGCTAGCGTGATCTGAACCGTGCACCGCGTGGCAGGAAGCACATTGCCCCTCGGCAAACGGCCCGTGCCGGGTATATTTCTTATCAAAAGGATCTACGTCTTCATGGCACTCAAGGCAAAGCGTAGTCTGCCTGTTAACCAGCAGGCCCTGCCGACTGGAACCGTGCGGGTTATGACATGAGGTACACTCACCGTCGCTTACCGCCGGGTGCTGGTTCTTGGCCTGCATCGCCTCGCCAACATCGGCGTGGCATTCCAAGCACAGCTCCTGCGCGCTATCGGCGTTCAGCCCGGCTTTGCCGGCCGAGAAGTCATGACACCCATCGCACTCCCCCTCCTTCAGCGGCTCGTGAACATTGGTCGCCAACAATCCCTTGGTCTCCGCGCTGTGCGGATCGTGACAACCAGCGCAAGAGCCGCCGCCGGGTATGATACCGCCGTGCTTATCCTTGGCGGAAGCCAGGTCCTTCTCGTGGCAGGAAAGGCACAGTTTTTCCGGAGCCTGCTTAAGCAGGAACGGCTGAGCCGAGCTGTGCGGCGCGTGACAAGACTGGCAACCATCAACCAGCGGCTTATGCTTATGCTTGCGCTTGACTATCTCGGCAAAAGCGGGATGGCACTTAAGGCAACTGCCCTCGATCGGCGTCCTGATCAGTTTCTCCTGCTTCGAGCCGTGCGGGTCGTGACAATAAAGACAGCCATTGTCGAGGGTAGCGGCGCGGTGCACGTGCTGCCCCGCGGCAGGTTTAAGGATAGTGTCCTCCAAGTCCCCGTGACAGGATAGGCACATTTCACGCGGCTTATCGGTGAGCTTGACACGATTAGAAAAACCGTGGCTCAGATGGCAGGAACCGCATTCTTCCTCAGCAAACGGCGTGTGCATATATTTACCGCCGTGCTTGGCTTTGCCCTTATTATGACAGCGGTAACAGGCCTTGGCCTCTATCGCCTTGCCGTGGCCTGAGTCCTTGAAAAGCCCCTCCGCCAACAGCAAAACCGTGACCGAACCCAGAAAGATGAGTAGCGTTATTATCCTTGTTCTGTTCATTCCTTATCGTTCTCCGCCTCTTTCGGCGCCGCCTGCTTCCCCTCGGCCAGTTCGTACTCGAGCAAAATAAAGTAAATCTTCGCCTCTTTTGATATACCGGAATGCTGCCTTTTGCCGAAGGCATATACTTCTTCCAGCTTCTTACCGCCACGCAATATCCGGATCTTGACGGCCGGGTTCTTCATTTCCTGCGAACGGGTGCCAGCTTCGCCGCCTTTCTCGATGAAAAAATCTGGATAAAAAGCTACCACCTTGGCGCTAATATCGCCGTCTGATATCCCAAACTCTTCACCGATAGCGACCTGGTGCTTCTCTCTGAATTTCTGATAATGGACATGCCTGACCAGCACCGTCACCCGGCCAATCAAATCGTCCTCGGCCCCAAACGACAAAGAACCCGCCGGGAACAACACCGCCCACAGCAGGCATAGTCGCAATGTTTTCAAATCGGCTTGCAGCATCTCTCCTCCCAAACCTACTCCGACCCGACATGCCCGATCTCGTCACTCATCCTATTCACCAGGTCATTCACCACCCGCTGGGCGATCCTGGCCGGCGAGGTCTCACGGCCAAAGCCGAAGATCGTCTCCTTGTCGCTGCCGTCCCTAAACTGGCTGCCGACCCAGATGATCTTACCGGTCCTGGTACTGACCAAACGCACCGAGATGCCAACCACCGGCACCTCCTTGCCCTCTTGTTTGCGATAACTGTATTCCACGATCGCTCCCAAAAGAACCGCCTGCACCTTTAGCTCACTCCCCATCGCCCGGATGGTGTCAGAACCGACCATCCCCACATCACGCACCTTGCTGCCCTGCATCACCTTCGCCACCAGCGCCGGCTCGGCCAGCTTGAAGCGCCCGCTACGCAGCAGCTCAACCAGGAACATCGTCGCCACCCCCCGCGCCGCGTCCTTCTCCTCAGTCAAATTCTCAAAGGGCAGCAGCGCCAACTGGATGGCGCTCCCCGCTTCCTTGCTATCCACCAGGTAACTGCGCGGCGAGGCCACGCAGCCGACCAGGGCCACCACCAGAATACCACTGACTAAGTATCTCATCATCGCCTCCTAGTATGCTTTGCCTATCAAGGACCCTACCATCTGGCTGCACACCTTCTCGGCCATTTGGCTTAGGGTGTGCGTCTCGCCGAAACTAAAAAACAGCGGCCCGGGGCCTCCCTTGCCGGTGTGTGATACCATACCGGCAATACGCCCACTATCGGTATCCACCAGCCGCAGCGTCACGCTGACCACCGGGTAACTGTCCTGGCCGGCACGGATCATGTCATATTCCCTTACGTCACCGATTATCACCGCTTGTGCTTTCAAGGCCTCGCCCAGTTTCTTCAAGCTGGCGTTATCGATGTCGACGCCATTGCCACGTTTGTAGAGCCCCATTTCCTGCATCGCCTTCTTCACCTCTCCCGGCTCTACCACATCAAATTTACCGGCCATCAACAGTTCATTGATCACCAACTCGGTTATCTTGCTGCCCGCCTGCCGGTCACGAGCGCTAGAGGTGAAGGGCACCACCGCGACCATTTTCACGTAGCTGATATCCGCCTGCGGGTGGATGTAAGTGCGCGGACCGGAGCAGCCGACCAGCAACAGCATCGCCAACAGACCACTCGATATCCCGATAATCTTCATCGTATCCCCTCCTAATATCCCTTGTGCTAATCAATTCATACTAAAGGACTCTTATTTTATCACGGATACAGCTCAATTAAAACCTCTTTTCAAAGTTGGCGCGTATCCTATCCACACGTGGCGGCAAAATACCCCGGTAATCTGTCCGGCTGGCGTTAACCGAACCCTTCCAGCCGTTAGCCAAAGTCATAGCCGCCTGCCCTGATTTAGTGTTGGACCTATAGGCGGTCATGCTACCATCCAGTTGCTCTGCCTCGACATCATTCTCCGAGTAATTGGCGCCAAGTGTCAGCCAGCCGCGATAGCGGTAGTTTATCCTGCCATTCACGCTGTCTGACTGCCGCGTACCAGTAGAGCGATCTACGCTCCGCTGAATACCTCCACCCAGGCTCAGGTTTCTCCTGGTTCGCCAATTAAGGGAGCTATCATAGACATCATTATTATTTGGTTGTTGGGCGCTGATATCGTAGAAATTACCGCGAAAACTGCCGCGCACATCCAATCTTGGCAGCGGCTTGGCGTTCGCCTGGTATTCACGAAAAACACCCCGCGTCTTGTTACCAGATCTGATGTCCTCGGACCAGCGCCAGCCGGTCCCCACCAGCAGTGACAGTCCCTTAAAGGGCACCAACTCCAAATCACTGCGTATATCCTCCATCAGGAAAGAATCCTCGAAGTTGTCCTGCCGCGTTGAGCGGCTGCCCCGCACTTGTAGCCCAACACTATTGACTACACCTGTCTTGAAGCTGAGATCACTGCTGAAAACAGAATAGTGGCGCCCATTATCGCTATAGCTCATACGATCATCGACGGAACGACCCAGCCTTATCTTCGCCCCCCCGTATGGCGCCAAGGTCAGATCACCATGCCATCTGTAGGCCCGGCGGTCTTCCTCTAAACCATGACTATTCTCGGTAATCAAGTCGTAGATCACCCCGATATTGGTGCTGATCCGGTCCCGCACCCGGGCACTAACATTTATCGATGGATGATGCCGAAGTGTATAGTTATCCAAATCCCCATAATCAAAACCGTTATACTGAAGGTCATACCCAGCCGTCAGCCGCATACCTGGCAACAACTCTCCATATCCCGCTATCTCGCCACTCAGCAACGTATTATCCCGGCCAAGCTGGATGAACGAGTTATCCTCTCGCTCACTGCGTGAGTATTTAAGCCCAAAACGCCCCCGCCTGCCGCTCTTGCTCAGGCGCAGCGTGGTACGCCGCACCAGCTCGTCAACCACCAAATTATCAGCCGCGCCTTCGCGCGTGGTCTGTGAGTAACTCATAAAGAGATCAGGCAACCGCTTCTGGCGCAGACTGTAATTGATACTGGCGTCCTCGTTCACCAGCTCTATCTTGCGGTTGATAAAGTACCAGTCGCTATTGAAACGACCGTATCGTGCCTGAATGCTGTAGTTAACTCCCGTCAATGTACTGTAAACAGACGGATGATGATCCGGCACATAATTATTCGCACTGTAACGCTCATTAAGCTGGAACGACAGGTTAAGCCTGTCCCGGAGGCCCAGTCTGGTCAGCTCGCTGGCATGCATGTTCCAGGCCCAGCGGCCAAATGGTGAAACAAGTCCTGTCTGCTCAATATAGCTACCCCGCGTGATAACCTCAAGCGCCCAGACCGGGCTGGCTACCAGCGCTATCACTGCCAGCAACAGGAAAAGAAAAATCGCTCTGTTAACTGACTGCTTCATCTATCCCCATCCCCCTGCCGGCCATTTCGCTAACCATCCTCGGCAACGGCCCCAGATGTTTCATCCGCTCGCGCAGGAACGAGCTCTTCATTATCCGTTTCATTGACTTCAACATATAGTCGCGCCTAAAAGTAGATGCCTCCCTGACCAGTTTGGGCAGACTACTCATATAGAAATCACGATAACACTCAGCTATCGATCGGTCAAAATCATCCGCGCTCATCTGCTTACTGCGCGTCACCGCCTTGACCAGGTTATAGTTACGATAGTCCTTGTCTACCACGTAGTCCTTTAGATCCGGATATATATCAGCGTAGGGCCAGGGGGCCAACGAGAGGAAATGCGCCATATCCGGCGCGTATTCCGTGGCCAACTCCAGGGTTCGTTTCACCGACAAAGGAGTATCCTCGGGCAGACCCAGCACGAACGAAGTCTCGCTGACAATGTCCCGCTCACGCAGCAGGCGCACCGCGTCCACCCCCTCTTGCACCTTCAGATCCTTCTTCATAAGGTCAAGGGTGGCCTGATCAGTGGCCTCCAGGCCAACATAGACGTGTAAAATGCCTGCCTTGACATACTTATCCAGAATATCTTGATCACGCACTATGTCCTCAGCGCGTGTCTCCATCAATATCCAGGGCTGTTTGCCCCAACTGATCAGCCGGTCCAGCAATTCCTCCCAGCGATCCCGCTCACTGGTCGGATATTCATCGGTAAATAAGAATACGTCCGCGCCGTATTCCTTTGAAAGATGCTTCATTTCGGCGACCACCTGCTCTGGTTTCCTGCCGCGCCAGCTCTTCTGCCAAAACTTCTGCTGGGAACAGAAGGAACACTCGTGCTCACAACCCCGCGAAGTGGAGACACAAGCCAGACGACTTCCCTCCTTTATATAGTATTTGTATATATCCCAATCCAGCAAATCCCAGGCAGGAGTCAACTCATCAAGATCTGCGATAAAGCCATCCGAGCGCCACACGCGGTTAATTTTTAATTTTGAACTTTTAATTTTTAATTGGCAATCCCGCATCAGATCACGGAAGGAATATTCCCCCTCCCCCGCCACGATATAATCAACCACATCCCCATCCTGCTTGAGAATCTCTTCGTGACAGAAGGTCGGGTGTACTCCTCCCAGAACAGTTATCACTTTCGGGTCAAGCTTCTTGGCTGATTTGAGCACTTCAAGGCTATCGGGATAGGTGGGTGTAATCGCTCCCACCGCCACGACATCTGCCTTTTCGCTCGCCAAGCGCTTACGGATATCCGCGTGGCTATGCCGCAGGGTCATCGCGTCATAGATCACCACCTGGTGGCCATCCTTGACCAGTTCCCCGGCCAGGTAGACGTAGTTTAGCGGCAGCCAGGCGCCGGCGACTTCGACTACGCCGCAGTGGTAAGGGGGGGTGATGAGCAACACCTTCATGCCGCCACCCCCGTATCTCGTATCTCGTAGCCTGCCCTGAGCTTTGTCGAAGGGCTCGTAGCTCGCGGCTGCTTCATATCCGTTCCTTTATACCCTTAGAACCAAAAACGATCAGACCCGCCGCCGCCGCTCGTAGCCTGCCCTACGAAGCCCCCGCGCCTGTCTTGCCGACAGGCAAAACGCGGGGGCGAAGTAGGGTTGCTTCTTCATATTCGCTTCTTCATATTCCTTAGCGCCAACACAATTAGGACAATCACCAGCACAGCCAACACTACGTGCTTAATAGCCATCAGCCCATATTCAAGCTGATGCGCGGTACCGCCAAAGTGGCCGGTGTAATGCAAAGTACGCGGCACGCCCAGCAGGCAGGTCAGGGCCAGAGACGACCAGATCAGCTTTTTCAAAAAGCCAAAGGCCCGAGCCCGCAACTTCTCACCGGCTTTTTCTTGCCTAAACATCCGCCCGAAATATATAGCCAGCAAACACGATACAAAAAGCATCGCGGCGAAGAAGTCATGGGCGTAGTTGTTTA
>JAUXIB010000020.1 GCA_030621225.1 candidate division FCPU426 bacterium | reverse complement strand
GCCCGCTAAAGCGGGCGACATGATTTAGCGCTTCATCCCCGAACCGAAGCTTGAGATGTTGCGCCCGCGGAATACGTAAACTCGTTTCCTCAAAAGTCCAATCACACAGATTCCTCCGTTATCGAAATAATAATCTGTGCAATTTTTATGTCTAACCCCAATCTCAAACTGCCAAAACCCAAAATGCTCCCCTGTTAGCGAAGAATTCTCTCGTCGTTATCAAAAGATTAATGCTTGTTTGTTCGTACGTCGTTAAACTTTTCCAAAAACCAATCTGTGTAATCTGTGTAATCTGTGGATCATCTTTGGTGGTAAAAGACTTTCGTTTTTTCAAAAGGGGATCACGATGTCTGTTCCGTTCCCTAGTGATTGGAATCGCGTCCAACGGACTCAGGGCAGGCTGTATACCGTATACTGTATACCTTGTTCATAATTCATAACTCGGAATTCATAATTCAGAGCATCCCACATCCCGTGAACCACGAACCATCCAAACCGTCCCGCTATTCTTGATCCTTATAGCAGATATCTAACTCACGCGCGGCCTTAACCTCATCCAGACGAGACACGGGGGTAGTGGTTGGAGCTTCGCGAACCGCGGCGGCATCCTGCTCTATCTCTTCGTCTATCTTTAGCATCGCCGCGGCGAATGCCTCCAGCGTTTTCTTGCCCTCCGTCTCGGTCGGCTCCACCATCAGGGCCTCGGGCACGATTAGCGGGAAATACACCGTTGGCGGGTGATAACCATAATCTATCAGGCGCTTGGCCACGTCCAGCGCGCTACCGCCCTTCTCCTTTTGCGGCGTAGCCGGCACCACGAACTCGTGCATCACCCGGCGCTGATAACCCGGCGGATATTTCTCCCGGATAAGCTCCAGTAGATAATTAGCGTTCAACACAGCGTCTTCGCTCACCCGCTTCAATCCATCAGCTCCCAAGGCCCGGATATAATAATAGGCCTTGAGCATCACCGCGAAGTTCCCGTGAAAGGTGGTGATGCGACCGATGGATTTGTTCTTATCTTCACCCCAAACGTAAGCATCACCTTTCTTCACCAACCGCGGCAGGGGCAAAAAAGGCTCTAATCTTTTACACACACCAACCGGACCGCTACCCGGTCCGCCGCCGCCATGCGGCGTGGAAAAGGTCTTATGCAGATTCAAATGCACCACGTCAAAACCCATATCACCCGGCCGGCACTGGCCCAATAACGCGTTCATATTCGCGCCATCGTAATAAAGCAACGCGCCCGCGCCATGTACCAATTCAGCTATCTCCAGGATCTTCTCCTCAAAGAGGCCCAGGGTATTTGGATTGGTCATCATTATCCCCGCGGTGTCCACGCCCAGATTATCCCGTAGATCCTGCATATCCACGTTACCGCGCTGATCAGACTTTATCTGCACCACCTCAAAGCCGCAAAGCGCCGCGCTGGCCGGATTGGTACCGTGCGAAGAGTCGGGCACCAGTATCTTAGTCCGCCGCTCGCCTTTGTCTTCAAAGTAAGCGCGCATCAGCATCATCCCCATCATCTCGCCATGCGCTCCGGCCGACGGTTGCAAGCAATAAGCCTCCATCCCGGTAATCGCGCATAAATACTCCTCCAACTCATAAAGCATAGCTAACGCGCCCTGCGCAGCGGCCTCCTCGGCTAACGGATGCAATGCGGCGAAACCTGGATCACGGGCCAGTTTCTCGTTAATTTTAGGGTTGTACTTCATCGTGCAGGAGCCAAGCGGATAGAAGCCAACATCTACCCCCATATTACGCCGCGAGAGCGCCAGGTAATGACGCACCACCTCTAGCTCGGCCAACTCCGGTAAGCTGAGCTTATCGCGCAGCAATTCCTTTGGCAATGACACCTCCGGCACATCGCACTGCGGCAGATAGGCGCCGCCCTTTTCACCATCAGATTTAGATTTCTCGAAGATTAATTCCATAGCTTCACTCGTCTCGGGTCTCAGGTCTCGGGTCTAAACCACTGCTATTGTCGTCGCTGGTCGCTTGTCGCTAGCAAATGTTACGGCGGCATACCAGCAACTAGCAACTAGCAACTAGCAACGATCTTGATATATCTATCAAGATCATGCTTCGTCCGCTTCTCGGTAACGCAAACCAAAAAGCTATCTTTCATCTCCGCATAGTATTTACCCAGTGCTATTCCCCCTAAAATCCCAGCCTCGCCAAGCGCCGCCAGCACCTTGTCTACCGGCTGCTCACTTCGCACCGGAAATTCATTGAAAAACAAGTCCTTAAAGGGCACAGAGAAACCCGGTAATTTGGTTATTGCCGTCCGCAGGTATTCCGCCTTGGAAAGATTAAGCGTAGCCAACCGCTTGATCCCTCGGGAACCCAATAAGGCCAGATGGATAGAGAAAGCCAGCATGCACAGGGCCTGGTTCGTACAGATGTTAGAAGTTGCCCGCTCCCGCCTGATATGTTGCTCCCGCGCCTGCAGGGTAAGCACAAAACCACGCCGGCCCTTGGCATCCGTAGTAGCCCCGGCGATCCGCCCAGGCATGCGGCGCAGGAATTCACTTTTAGCCGCCATCACTCCCAGCAGGGGACCGCCGTAATTCATATGATTGCCCAGCAGTTGCCCCTCAGCGACCACGATGTCCGCGCCCAGCTCCGCGGGAGCTTTTAAGAGACCCAGCGAAATAATGTTTGCCGCTACTACTAAATGGCCGCCGGCTGTATGGATCAGTTCAGCCGCCTTGGCTATATCGTTGATCCGGCCGAAAAAATCCGGGTACTGCACCAAATAAGCGCCCGGTTTCTTCTCCAGTAACTTCTTCAGCTCGTCCGGGTCATCCACACCTTCACACAACGCAGGCGTCAAAACCTCAGTGCCCGTGGCGGTAGCGTATGTTTCTATCACCTGGCGGTAGTGTGGATTGACCGCGGCTGAGACGATCACACGGCGTTCCTTTTTTTTCGCCAGGGCCATGATCAGAGCTTCCCAACAGGCGGTTCCCGCGTCATAAAGCGAAGCGTTCGCGCTATCCATCCCGGTAAGGCGGCATACCATGCTCTGGTATTCGTAAATGGCCTGCAATATCCCCTGGCTCATCTCCGCCTGATAGGGAGTGTAAGCGGTATAAAACTCACCGCGCCCCAGCAATTCCTCCACCGCAGCCGGCACGTAATGGTCATAAACACCCGCGCCCAGAAAGCAAAGCTTTTTCGCGGCGGTATTGGCACCGCTCAATTCCCCGGCCAGACCCACCAACTCAGGCTCCCCCATAGCCGGCGGCAGTTCTAGCTTGGGATCACGCAGCTTAGCGGGGATGTCGGCGAACAGCTCGTCCAACGAGGAGAGGGAAAGCTTCTTCAGCATTTCTTTTCTGTCGGCAGGGGTATTTACTAGGTATTCCATTGGTCACGTCGCGCGTCACTCGTCCCGGGTCACGTGTCACCCAGCCTTTCCGCTAGCAACTAGCAACGAGCAACCAGCAACTGTTATTTAAAGACTTGCCTTATACGCCGCCGCATCCATTAGTTTATCCAACTCCGCGGGATCTGATAATTTCAAACGCACCATCCAGCCCTCTCCGTAGGGATCACCATTGACCTTTTCCGGGTGCTCGCCAAGAGCGTCGTTCACCGCCGTCACTTCCCCGGAAACCGGGCAGTATACCTGTTCCGCGGCCTTGACGGACTCAATATCGCAGAGGGGCTCACCGGCGGCGATCGTCTTGCCAACCTCGGGTAACTCCAAAAAAACAACGTCGCCCATCTCTTTTTGGGCGTGGAACGATATACCGATAACGGCCGCCTCATCCTCCACCTTTACCCACTCGTGCTTCTCGCTATACTTCAATCCATCCGGATAACTCTCTTCGACCATTATTGCCTCCGTTATCTACTTTAACACTTCTCGCCCCCGTCCGTGGTTATCTTACATCAAAAACGGGGCAAAACAAACCTAATTTAGTTCACTGTTCCTGGGATGTAGTATGTTGTGTGCTGTTTGCTACCTACTACATACACCGAACCAAGAACTGCTTATATGCCTCGGGACACGCGACAACATCCCACATCCATCGAACTACGAACTATTCAGCCTATGCCCTAACACTTCCCTGCTTATAAAAGGGCAACTCCACAAGTTCCGCCTTCAATCGTTTGTCCCGCACCTTAATAAAGAACTCTCCCTCAGGTACCTCGCCACATCGCAGAGAAGCCAGCACCACAGCACGACCTAATGAAGGCGCAAAACCGCCGCTGGTCACCCGCCCGACCTCCTGATCAGCGCGGTAAACCGTTGCCCCGGCACGTGGTATTCCCCTGTCCAAAACCACAAAACCCACCAGACATTTTTTTGGTCCCGCCTCTTTCTGCGCCAGCAGGCTTTCTCGGCCAAAAAAATCACCTTTATCATACGAAACCTTTTTACCGTAGCCAAAGCCAACATCCAGAAGCGTGGTCTGCCGCGAATGCTCGTGACCATAAAGCGGATAACCCATCTCCAGGCGCAAGCTGTCCCGCGCGCCCAGACCGGCCGGCCGCAATGGAAACTCGTCGTTCGCCACGGCTAATAATTCACGCCAAACGCGCACGGTATCCGCCGCCGGGGGATACAATTCAAAACCCATTTCCCCGGTATAACCGGTACGCGAGATGATCATCGGTACCGCGAATAGTTCACAATACGCGAAGCGATACCATTTCATCTGATCGATCGACATCCCGTCCACCAGCTTAAAACCGCCCTCTGCCGCCAAGCGCAGCAAAAAGTCACGCGACTTCGGCCCTTGCAAGTCCAGCTTGCCGTATTCCCCGTCCCGCCGCTCCAGAGAGATCTCCATCTCCCCCACTTTTTCCTGCAGCCAAGCGAAATCCCCCGCCACAGGGCCGGCATTGGCCATCAGAATAAATTCATCTTCTCCCAGTTTATAGACAACCAAGTCATCTATCACGCAGCCCCGCTGATCACAGAGTATGGTATAGCGGCAGCGACCCGCCTCCATATTCGCCATATCGGTCACCACCAGCCGCTGCAAAGCAGCGAGCGCGTCTTTCCCCTTTAGCGAGATCTGTCCCATATGGCATGTGTCAAAAAGAGAAAGCTGTTGCCGCGTGTGCTTATGTTCCTCCAGCATACTGCCATAGTGGAGCGGCATGCCCCAGCCGGAAAACTCGACCATCTGCGCCTTGGCCTTTATGTGCTCATCATATAGGAGTGTTTGTTTCATTGTCGTTCTCAAAGCTAGCTTGGCCGGACACCCTTTTTACTTTTTAATTTTTAATTCCGTGGCGCACGAATACCACGAGCGTAAGCTCGTGGAGGAAGCGCTATATATATCGTCCGCTTTAGCGGACGCACACATCGGGACAAGAATACCGCAGGCGTTAGCCTAGGGATTCTTATTTTGAATTTCTTATCCAGTCCCCCCGTATCCGATACCGCTTTTTTGTTCATTGTTCACGGTATGTAGTATGTTGCACTACATACCACATCCATCGAACTACGAACTATTTATACTACTAGCCCCTAGTTCCATCGCCCCATCGCGATCGTATTCTCATACCACCAGTTGCCGACTTGCCAGTAGAGCGGCTGTTCCACCGTCCTGCCAAGACGAAAAGAAACGTGCATCACTCCGGCCGGGCGTCCCGCCGCCACCTCGGTGACAATACCCATATGCGTATGGCAGAAGAGTATGTCTCCCACCTGGAACGAAGCATAACGCTTACAAGCTTTCCCCCCATTCACCGGCAATCTGTCACTGTGTTTAAAATATGAGACCAGATTCTTTACACGGCGCGGGAAAAACTCCTGACTGCGATACGGCCCTTCCGCGGTATAATCTTGCCCCTTGTGCTCCAGATAGTCGGCCGTCATCAATGGATAGAGTTCGACGCCGCGCCGGGCCAGCGCGGCAACCAGCAGATCACTGCAAACAATAAAATGTTCGTCAGCTTCGTCCCGCAAACCGTCAGCATCGTTATCCAACCCGTCGCTCCCC
Organism: candidate division FCPU426 bacterium; assembly: GCA_030621225.1. GTDB lineage: Bacteria > Oederibacteriota > JAUXIB01 > JAUXIB01 > JAUXIB01 > JAUXIB01. The sequence continues at coordinate 15,983 of JAUXIB010000020.1, read as the reverse complement.
CAGGACAGATGCCAGCCCTCATCGCGGCTCTGCCAATCGTTAGAGGGATGCTCATCCACCACGCGGCCGCGCAGACAACCGCCCCGGTCATAAGGCCAACCGAGCATCTTACGGCACTCGGCGAGGAGCTCCTCGCCGCTCACTTTCACACGGTTAGCTGTTTTCTCCTTAGCTGACAGGAAAAAGATACCGCAGGCAAGAAAGATCAGAAAAAACAAATGGCGGACAATTAGTTTTTGCTTTATCAACGTACTTTGCTTGGTCGCTTATCGCCGGGTACAGAATACCGCCGTAATATTATCACATCGACAAACGCATACCGGCGCTAAAAACAACCCCGCTAAAATCAAAATTCAGTTTCCTTTCACCTTCCAGATCCATCAGCGGGTCGTCCTTTATCTCATCCCCGTCCACGTCCCAGACATAGGTCATCGAACCCACCCGCGCCGACCTGTAGCCGATCTCAATGACCCCGAACAGATACTTGGAGAAAGGAACAGCAAGCTCTCCGCTCCCCTCAAAAGCAATGCCCGAACCTTTTGCGGAACCGTGATTCCACATCCGATAAGGCTCAATCCAGCTTGGGTCCGTAAGCCTATAATCCATCACGTACTTAACCATAGCGTAAAGCGGTCCGCCAAACGCGGACAAACGGAATACAGCCTTTTCCGGCCGCCCGAATTCCAGCCAACCGCCAAACATTACCGCGATAAAATCCGCGCCGATGCCATACTCATATCTCAGCTCCTGCCCTGTCTCGCCCACCCCCGTAATGCGCACTCGCGTATCGCGCGTCATCGTTATCCGTTCCCTCACTCCTACACCGAGACTCCTCGTCAACATACATCCAATATCGCCGCCGAAATTAATCCCGCCGACAGAGCTGTTCGGCTCCATTATCGTACTCCCCGCAAGTCCATAGGAGGCAAGCCATAGCTCAAAATCATCCGCCAGATACTCAGACCATTTGATGATCTCGGACTCAAAGTCGGCCATCCTCACCTGCGCCCAGCCTATGCTCAAGCTGGCACGCACGCGCCGCCAGCGTGTCTGCCGAGCGAGCCTCAGCGCGTCACCCTCCTCCTCGTAGACGGCCATCTTGGCCAAATGATCCTCGGCCTGAGCTCTCAACCCCTGCTTACTGTCGCTCTTGCTGTGCGCCTCGGGATCATCAAGCAGCTTCAACAACTTACGCCATTCTTTCATCGCATTAGTAATATCCCCATTGTACTCGTAATACAGGGCGAGATCATTATGCGCGTCCAGGTCCAAATCATCCTGCGCAATGACCTTTACCAGTTCCTTGATCGCCGTCTCAAAATCATATTGCGCGGCATAGGCTCCCGCCCGGTTATAGTAGGCAGACATATAAGTATATTCCAACTCGATCACACGCGAGAAATCGTAGAGTGCCTTGAGGTAGTACCCTTGCGCCATATGCACCAAGCCAAGGTTATTCAACGCCTCTTTGTAGTCCGGCTTGATACTGGCCGCCGCCTGGTAAAATTTTTCCGCACGGCTTAACGCTCCCTGCTTGTGGTAAATATATCCAGCGGCGAAATTCGCCTCCGGCAGGGCCGGGTTAAGCCGTAGCGCTGTCCCTATCGCCACTGCCGCCTCCTGCTGTCGTCCTGCGTCCCAGAGTTCTCTGGCCTTTTCCACATAATCACGCGCTTGGGCAGCGGCGCTACCGACGACCAGATAAGTCTGGCCCGTTTGTTCCTCAAAGCGCAGTTTATTCAGGTGCTCTGACAAACCTTCTATCTCCGGATTTATCTCTAACGCCTGCTCATAGGAATCAACGGCATCGAGAGTCTCCTGGCGGCTCTCGTAGCAAATCCCCAACAGATAGAACGCCTCCCAAAGGTCAGGATTATTGTTTATCGCCTCATTCAAAAGCTGAATTGCCCCCAGGTAGTTTCCTGCGGCCTGTAATCGCTTGCCCTCCTCCAGCTTCTGTTGAGCTATCTTCTGTTCCTCCTCGTAACTGCTCTGAGCAAAAGCCGCGAACCCGACTAGAAGTACCATAATTATTATAAATACACATTTCATTCTATATTAATGATACTCCCTGCAAGCAAAACTGTCAAGATGCTTTAAGAAACAGGCTGTACTCGCATCTTCCGCCTTCGCCTGTGGGGCTACGGCGTGACAGGGGTAGGCCATTCGCAGTATTTGGTCGTTAGTATTTGGCCGCTAGTCTATTTAATATCAGTTAGTCCCCGTAGGGGCATTTAGTCGCCTAATTCTATCTGCGGATTAAAACCATCTGCATAATACAAGCAACCAAATACCAGCCCTTCGACTCACTTTGTTTGCTCAGGGCCCTTCACCTGAGCGTACTAACGCGAATGGTACAGGGATACCAGATACTAGATACTGCCTTCTCACTGCAGATATCCCAAGGACTTGAGCGCCAGCCGCTGATCTTCACCGATCTCGGCCTTACGACCACGGCGCAGCATCGGCAGCAACCACCCCATTCGTTCGTATTCCTCCAGGCGCTGCCGCAGGAAATCATCCATCTCCGCATAATGTCCAATATGATTGTCCCTCTCGCCAGGGTCTATGGCCAGATTGATCACCTGCTCCGAACCGGAGACCCGATCGCGAATCATACGGAAATCACAGTAAGTAACAGAAACAAAATCTATGTTTGCTATACGGTCATTGAGTCCCACTTCGCTATAGGCTGGCTCCTCGGACTTATCCTCTTGACCAAAGCGCAACAACTGATAACGCGATCGGGCGTGCAGCCCCCGCGGGCTGCTCAACCCCAGAGACTCAAGCACCGTCGGCAAAAGGTCAACCCCTTCCACGCGACGCGTAACGCGCTTCCCCGCCGGCAAACGGGACGGTTGGTGGAAAATAAGCGGCACGTCCACCAGTTCGCTGTAGAGCGAGTGCCCGTGGTCATTTTGTCCGCGTTCAAAAAGTTCCTCTCCATGGTCACTGGTGAAGACGATCAGCGTATCCCGCCAGAGGCCTAGCTTTTTCAAGGCAGTCCAGAGCCGACCCAATTGCGCGTCCAGATAGGCCACCCCAGAGTCATATTTATTTTGGATATCGTACCAATCGATAGCTTCCTCAGCCACGCCCAGTCTCTCAGATAAATCCGCCGGACTCTTCCGATAGGGGGTATGCGTGTCCATTAAATGAAGCAACAAAAAGAATGGTTCACGCAGCTCTCGCCCTTCAAGCCACTCTATGGTCTTATCTACGATCGCCGCCCCGGACAAATCACGGGGATCTTCGACATACACGTAGCGATTAAAACCCTGCGCAAAACCCATCTCCTCACTAAGCCAGGGATTGGCCATCAACGCGGCCGTATCGTATCCGGACAAGCGCAAGATCTCCGCCATGGTTAGGTACCATTCCGGCAAAGCATCATTTATTCCCATCACCCGGTGTTTAATGGGATAAAAACCGGTGTAGTAAGAGGCAACGGAAGTCTTGGTCCAGGTAGAGGTTGCCAGCGCATCTTCAAAAAGCACCCCCTCCGCGGCAAGCGCATCCAGGGCCGGAGTACGCAGCCTGTCGTAACCATAACAAGCCAGCCGGTCTTTGCGCAGAGCGTCGGAAATGATCAGAATGAAGTTTTCGCCACGCCCCGGCGCAGGGGTATACCGATTGAACAGTCCACTAATAGCCCAGACCACCAGGCAGATAACTATCAACGCCGCGATGGAAATGGCGGCCCACAGTGATGATCGCCGCCGAGTCTTACCGCGCCGTACTTTAGAAACCATCTTAACGCTCTTCTTTGCCGTCTTTTTTTCCCTAGCCATATCTAATCTCATTATACTACTTCATTGGCCCTTATTAAATAAGATATGGTCGACGATTTTTTCACCACGACGTCACGACGTTTTTTCTTTCAAACACCAACATCGCCTTTTTTTACCGCCTTATGACGCCTGCCCTGAGCACTTCGGCTTCGCTCAGGATAAATCTTGCCGAAGGGTTATTTAAAAAGGAGAGCCGCCTGCCCTGAGGTAGCGAAGCACATCGAAGGGTTAACGTCGTGTCGTCGTGGTAAAAGTCGTTCCTCTGTGTTCTCTGTGGCTAAATAGTCTTTAGCCGTTATCTAAAGAAAGAGCCGTTAACGTCGTGTCGTTGTGGTGAAAGACGTTATGTCAAATATGATTCTTGCCCCGCTGCTAATTCCATCCTTGACACCCAACAAAGGAGGTATAGAATGTAAGTCTTATTAAGAGGGTGTTGCACAAACTCGAAAATCGGAAAGGGGTTTGTGCAACAGGCTCATAAACAATCAAAGACAGAGCCTAGATGACGAGCAGTGAAGAAACAACCCTGGTAAAGAAGACGCTTCCCCGGCAGGTGATGAGCCTGGCCAAAAAAGCCGCGGGCAGCGGTGACTTCCTAGTAAGCTTGGCTACCGACATCAAGCGGGACGGCAGTTTCGCCGGCAGCGATTACCTGCTGGTCAACGCGCGCGAGGCCCTTTTCATCTACAACGGCGCCAAGCCCCGACTAGAGCGGGTAGCTGTAGCCAAGGTCAAGGAAGCCAGCATCGAAACCGGCCTTTCCTCTGCCCGCCTCGTCCTGCGCGGCAAGCGGGGCGGCTTCATCAAGCGGCCGCTGATCTTCTCCAACAATCTACTAAAGCAATTCGGCGAGGCGGCCAAGGTCATCCAACTCTTAGCCGAAAAAGAGAAGGACATCAAGATCGGCGAGGAGGAACAGGTGCGCTGCCCCAAGTGCAACCGCCTGCTGCCCGAGCGCGGCGGCGTCTGTGCCGCCTGTGTTAGCCGCATCGGCGTCTTCCGGCGACTGACAGGCTACCTCAAACCTTACCGGGGTTCGGTCGCGCTGTTGATGATCATGTTCGTAGTCGAGTCGCTGACCCAGTCAGCCGGCCCGCTCTTGATGAAAATACTGTTCGACTCGGTATTCGTGCCCAAGGAACTAGCCGGCACGATGCGCTCGGTCAGCGCCTGCTTCGAACGCATCTCCGGCGGCGAACCGTGGCCAATGCTGGTCGTCATCGTGCTGGCGATGCTGGGCGCGCACCTGCTGTATTTCATCGCCCGCGGCGCACACAGCTGGATCTCGGCGGGAATGGGCGCCAACCTGATCGCCGACATCCGGCGCGACGTCTTCTCGCACGTAGCCCGCTTGCCGATGAGCTACTTCAACCAGCGCCAGATCGGCTCGATCACCTCGCGCGTCACCAGCGACAGCCAGACCCTGCACGAGTTCCTGGTAGAAGGCCTACCCTACCTGGCGATCAACGCGCTCAAGCTGACGCTGACCATCGCCCTGCTGCTCTACCTCAACTGGAAGCTGACGCTGCTGATCCTGATCCCCGCCCCCATCCTGCTCATCGGCGGCGGCGTCTTCTGGAAGATGATGCGCCATCTCTTCCACAAGTGGTGGCAAAAATGGGCTAAGTTCTCCGGCGACCTGCACGAATCCTTCTACGCCGTCAAGCTGGTCAAGGCCTTTAACCGCGAGGGCAAGGAGTCTGAGAAACTGGACAAGGACAACATGAGCCTCACCCGCCAGACCATCTTCACCGACCGCCGCTGGATAACCTATGCCCTGTTCATTGAATTCCTGATGACCAGCGGCATCTTCATCATGCTCTTCTACGGCGGCGGCCAGATCCTCAAGGGCAACATGTCGCTGGGTACGCTGATCGCTTTCCAGGGCTACCTGTTCATCCTCTACGAACCGCTGCGCTGGTTCAACCAGATCAACCAGTGGATGACCCGGGCCTTCACCGGCGCCGAACGTGTCTTCGAAGTGATCGACGCCAAGGACGAAGCCGGCCAGGAAAAAAAGACGCTGCGCCTACCGCGCATGAAGGGCGACGTTCGTTTTGAAAAGGTTCACTTTGGTTACGAGGCCGGCAAGGAGGTGCTGCGCAACATCACCCTCAACATCAAGCCCGGCGAGATGGTCGGCCTGGTCGGCAAGACCGGCGTGGGCAAATCCACGATCATTAACCTGATCTGCCGTTTCTACCGCGCCAATCGCGGCCACATCTTCATCGACGGAGTGGACATCAACGAACTCAACCTGACCGACCTGCGCTCACAGATCGGCATGGTGTTGCAGGAACCGATCCTCTTTGACGGCACCATCGCCGAAAACATCGCCTATGGCTGTGACAACGCCAGCTTCGAGGACGTCGTCTTCGTGGCCAGGAAAGCACATATGCACGAGGACATAATGAAAAAACCCGAGGCCTACGATTACCTGGTTGGCGAGCACGGCAAGCGCCTCTCCACCGGCGAGAAGCAACGCGTCTCCATCGCCCGGGCGCTTTTGCATAATCCTCGCCTGCTGATCCTGGACGAACCGACCAGTTCGCTTGACGCCGAGACCGAGCTCAAAGTGCAAAAGGGCCTGCGCAATCTGGTCAAGGGCCGCACCACCATCGCCATCGCCCACCGCCTGACTACGCTCCGGTACGCTAACCGCTTGATCATACTCAAAGATGGCCGCGTCACCGAGATGGGCACTCACAAGGAACTGATGCGCAAACACAAGGGCACCTACCGCCACCTGGTAAAGATACAGGAGGATATGAGCAAACAGATGGGGGTGGCGCTGTGACACAAAGCGTCACATTGCGCATTGCGTATTTCGCCATCTCCCACCTGGGCTGATACGCAATACGCGATACGCAATACGAAATACGAGAAACTATGGTTAAGAAAAAACAAATAAAACTCCAACGAGAAACAGACGGCATACCACCTAGCATATATATCAGCGTAGTGGCCGACCTCCGCGTCGGCCTGGAACAAATACCTGTGGGGTATTAAGACAATGGCCAAGAAACCAAAGCAAATAAGACTGGTCCGCGAGCCGGACGGCACGCTAACGATGCTCCACCCCAATGGCAAACGCGTCAAGGACGTACGCGTCGCCATCCTCAACCCCATCGATAAGGGTAATAAGTGGTACGAGCTCCAGGATCACTGCGGCAAGAGCCTGCACATCTTTCCCGACCTGACGGAGCTGAACGCGGCCAGCCGCCGCCTGCTCGAGCAAGACGTGCGCGAGCGCTACGTCATTCCAAAAATAAAAAAGATATACTCGCTGAACCAGGAGTCGCACGTCTCCTACTGGGACGTCGAGACCGACCGCGGCCGCCGCGACTTCGTAATGAAGGACAAGCTGGACAACATTCTCGAGAACGGCAAGGGAGGCTACACCCTCAAGGACGTGATGGGAAATTATTTTATGATCGAGAAGGTGGAACGGTTGGACGGAAGGAGTAAGCGGTTGTTTGACAAAGTCATATGACTTTGTTGAACAACCGTTAAAAACAGCACCCCCGCCTCAGAACGCAACAACCCTTAGCCCCGCCTTTACTCCCCTGCTATCGCTTCTATCTTCCTTTTCAGCCCCGGAAGTTCGCGCTCGACGCTGTTCCACACCGCTTCGATATCCACCCTTATATAACCATGAATAAGCACGTCCCTGAATCCCGCCCACCTGCGCCAGGACACATCAGGGTGCGCCTTCCTCAAATCATCCGAAACATTCTTCGTTGCTTCTCCTATGATCTCAAGATTCCTGATTACCGCGTCTTGGATCTGCGTGTCGCCCATAAACGCCTCACGCCCCTTCTCGGTATAGGTCTCTATCTTCTGTATGCACTCCATGATATGGGTAAGGTAGAGCTTATCATCCTTCATAACGGAAGCGCCTCCTCGATAACACGGTCGCGGATGTACCAGTGTAATGCCTTCTCGCTCACCACGTCCACCTTGTGTCCAAGAAGATCCTCCAAATCTTGCCAGAGCGCCACGTGATCCAAAAGGGAACACCCGGGCTCCATCTCCACAAGAAAATCCACATCGCTGTCCGGCCCGGCCTCACCGCGCACCGCCGAGCCAAAAACGCGCACCTTGTGAGCCCCATGCTTGGCAGCTAAACGCAGAATCTCTTCCCGCTTGTGTTTCAGCTTTTCACCTATTTCCATAATGCCCTCCGCTTACTATAGGTAATTCACTTCCTTCTCCTCATTCTCCCAGTCATGCTTCCTCTGGACACATTATAACATCAAGAAGGTTATTTCACAAAGTCATATGACTTTGTCGTCACGCGTCACCCTACTCCGCCATCATGTTTCGCTCTTCGAGGGCTTCGTAGGGCAAGCGGGTCTTGTGCCTCGGGTCGGCTGACTCACGACGCGAGACGCACGACATGCGGCGCAAGGCACACAACAACATCCTACATCCATCGAACTACGAACTACGAGCTACTAGCTACGAACTGTCCCCCGATCCCTGACCACTAATCTCAACATTCAGAATTCATAACTCAAAACTAAAACGCCACCACTCGTATACCCGCCTTTGCCGCCCTCGCCAGGGACTCTTCCCTATCAATGATAAATGTCCGCCCCGCTTCCAGCGCCAAGCAGGCGACTTTGTATTTAGCCAAAAGTTTGAAAGTAGACAACCCTACGGTAGGAACATCGAAACGGAAATCATGCCCTTTCCCCGCCGCCTTGAGTACGGTCAATCCCTTACCGGATAGCCTCGCGGCCCGCTTGATCAACTCGTCCGTACCCTCCATCGCCTCCAAGGCCACCACCGCGCCGTTCTTGACCGCCACTGTCTGGCCCAGGTGATTTTTTGAAAGCAGCAGCGCTGTCTTGCGGGCCAGCTCAATATCTTTCTTTAGCCCAGGGTCAGGCGCCTTGCCTGCTAACACACCTTTGGCAACCAGACAGTCCTCCAGATAATCGCGGCAATCCCCGAGTGTAACACCCATTTTTTCAAGTTCCCCGGCCGCCGCGGCCATGATCGCCCGGCCGCTACGCTCGGGAAGCTTGGCGATCAAGATTACCGCTTCCAGGTCCGGCTGCACGGAATAAAGACGGCGATGCTGGACCTTGCCCTGCATATAGGCCCGCTTCACCCCCCACTTTTTGAACTGCTTGAGCAGCTTGCCCAGTTGCCCGACGCGCACCCAGACCAACTCATCCACTTGCCGCGCCAAGGCCGGGCTGGTCTCGCCGCGAAAAGCAACCGCCAGAACGCGCTTGCCTCGTTGGCGAGCGGCTTGGCAAAAATAAAAAGGCAGCTTGCCGCTGCCTGCCATTAGTCCAATGCTTTCATTCATAGCTTCACCGTATCTCGTATTGCGCATTGCGCATTGCGTGCCTACAGAGGAATATTACGACATACGCAATACTAAATACGCGATACGCGCTTCAGCGCACGATGCCCCGCTCCGCCTTCCCCAAGAAAGCGGCGATACAATCAACATCCTCGTCGTCCGGCCCTTCCTGCTTTATCCGTTCCACCGCCTCTTTGACAGTCAACTTGGCATGGTAGACAACGTCATAGACGTCCTTTATTTTCCTGATCCGTTGCTTATCATAGCCGGCGCGTTTCAAACCGACGAGATTGAGCCCACACATCCTGAAGTCGTCCCCTTTGGGCGCGGCCATAAGAAAGGGCGGCACATCCACCGCCACCCGAGAAAGCCCGCCGATCATCGCCATGCAACCAACGCGCACGAACTGGTGCACACCGATCAAACCGCTCAACACCGCGTCAGACTCAATCTCCACGTGCCCGGCCAGGTTCGTGGCATTGGCGATCTTCACGCGGTCACCCACAACGCAATCGTGCGCGATGTGGGTGTAAGCCAAAAGCCAGCAGTCATCACCGACCGTCGTCGCGCTGTCCTCAAGCGTGGAACAGTTCAACGTACAAAACTCACGTATCCGATTACCGTTCCCCACACGCAAGCGGGAAACACCGCCCGGCTCAAATTTAACGTCCTGCGGTGGCGTACCCACCACGGCATAAGGAAAAATAAGGTTATCCGCGCCAATCTCGGTGTCGCCGGTAAGATAACAATGCACGCCAACGCTGGTGCCGGCACCGATCCTAACCTGGCCTTCGATAATGGCGTAAGCGCCTACTTTCACGTCATCGGCCAGTTCGGCTTTTTTGTCTACTATCGCTGTTTTGTGAATATTCGTCATCGTCGCTCGTCACGCGTCGCGTGTCGCGTGTCAGCCGACCCGAGACCCAGGACACCAGACCCGAGACCCGACCGGCGCTATTATTAATCCTCGGGCCGGTCGGCGATCATCGCCATCAACTCACCCTCGCAGACGACCTTGTCATCCACAGTAGCCTTTCCCAACATCTTGGTGATATTGCCCTTCTTCGATAGCACAGTCAATTCCATACGCAGTTGATCGCCGGGGATGACCGGCTTGCGCCACTTTACGTTGTTAACACTCATAAAATAGATGATCTTGTCTTTCGCGTTTTCGTCGCCCCGCAGCATAAGTACGCCGCCCACTTGCGCCATCGCCTCTATCTGCAACACCCCAGGCATCACAGGCTCCCCCGGAAAATGCCCATTAAAGAAGGGCTCATTGATACTCACGTTCTTGATGCCCACAACGCGTTTTCCCGGCTCCAATTCCACTATTCTGTCTACCAGCAACATCGGGTAGCGATGCGGCAAACATTTCATTATCTCTTTTATCTCCACCCGCGTACCCTCCTTTTTTTGCGCCCGGGCCAGAATGGCCCGCGCCAGCTCCGCATTCATCGCATGCCCCGAACGGTTCCCTTCAACTTCCGCCAACAGGGGCTTACCCAGCAGAAAAAGATCGCCCATCATATCCAACACCTTATGACGACAAGGCTCATCCGGGAAATGCACCACCTCATTAAGATAGCCCCGCTTGCCGATGACCAGGGCGTTGTCTAAACTACCGCCCTTGGCCAGGCCGGCCTTTTTCAACTCCTCTACTTCCTCCTCAAGACAAAAAGTACGCGCCGGACTGATCTCTTCGGCAAAAGACATTTCGCCCGGCCGGTAACTAAACCGCTGTCCCGCCAACACAGGGTGGTCGTATTCCAACTGGTAGCTCAAGGTCAGCACCTCGGCAGGACGGGCCAACATCCGGCAACCGTTATCGCCAACGCTCACCTCTTCTGCCAATACGATGGCTTCAACAAAACCATCAAGCTCTTTCAGCCCCGCCCCTTTAAATTTTTCCAGGAAAAGCGCCGCCGAACCGTCCAGCGCCGGCAGCTCCGGGCCATCTATCTCCACCATCAGATCGGTAATTCCCAAGTGGTGCACTACCGCCAGAAAATGCTCCACCGTTTTCACCTCGGCCTGCCCCTGTTTGAGGTCCGTGCCACGGTTCGAGCCGATGATGTTCTCGAGCAGCGCCGCCACACGCGGCGCCCCCTCCAAATCAACACGAATGAAAACCACATCCGTTCCCGAAGCGGCCGGCAAAGCCTTGAGCCGAACCTGCACCCCTGTGTGCAGGCCCTGACCGACGAACTCTACCGGATTCTCAATCGTCTTTCTTTTTATCCTTGCCCGCGTCAAACCCGTCCTCCAGCTCCTGCAAACGTTCGAATAACTCCGGTAATCTGCCCAGCAAAGCGTTGATGCGCCGCGCTTCGCTCATCGGCCGCGCCGGGGAACCAAAGACAGCAGTCTTGTCCGGCACGCTCTTGGCCACACCGGACTGCGCGGCTATCATAGCGTCATCCCCTATCGTGATATGGCCAACCATACCTACCTGGCCGCCCATCGTCACGCGATCACCTATCTGCGAACTCCCCGAAAAGCCGCTCTGCGCGGCAAAAGCACAATCCTCACCGATCTTCACGTTATGCGCGACCTGGATCAAATTATCCAGCTTGCTGCCGCGTCCGACCACCGTATCCCCAATAGCGCCGCGATCTATGCAAACGCCGGCTCCTATCTCCACATCGTCCTCTATCACTACGCGTCCTGATTGAGGGATCTTTCGCCATTTTTTCTTCTCAGGAGCGTAACCGAAACCATCGCTACCGATCACCGCGTTGGGATGCACGATCACCCGGTCACTCAAATAACAGCGTTCTCGAATAACCGCGCCGGGATAGATCAAACAGTCCTGTCCCAGCCGGCTGTCCTCGCCAACAAAAGCAAGCGGATGAACCACCGTTCCCCGCCCGATCTCAGCGCGCGCGCCGATAACAGCACCGGCGCCTACCACGGCGCCTTGCCCGAGCACCGCGTCCGCCGCAATCGTTGCCCGCTTGTCAACTCCCGTCGGCGCGGCGAGACCCCCATAGTAAAAAACTGCCGTTACCTTGGCAAAGGCCAGATAAGGATCATCACTGATCAACGCCGGCCTTCCCGCCAGATCCGACAACTCACGCGAGATCACCGCCGCCGCCTTGCAATCCTTTAGCCAGTGCTTGTATTTAATATTTTCTAAAAAGGTGATCTGGTCCGGCCCGGCGGAGGATATCTCGCCGATGCCCTTGATGACCACGCCTTCGCCATTGCGAAGCTCCGCCCCGGTAAGTTTTGCTAATTCTGCTAGCGTTTTTTCCATTTTACTATTTTGCCTTCTTCTCCGCCTCTGCCTTATCCACGTATTCTATTACCTGCTCGGTAATGTCCGCCCCTTCGGCCTTCTGATAAAGTACGGCGGTCTTATCCAACACCAAGTCAATCCCTTCCTTCTTAGCCACAACACCAATATAATCGCGCAGCTCTTCCAGCAACACTTCCGTCATCTGTTGCTCTTTAGCTTGCAATTCACGATTGGCCTGTAGTTGTATATTCTGGTAATCTTCCAGCTTCTTCTGCATAATATACTGTTTTTCTTCCTTGGCCTTTTCCGAGAGTATGGCCTTCTTTTTCTCATACTCCTGCTGCATCTCCATTAAGTCCTTCTCCAACGCTTGAAGTTCCTTGCGTTTGGCTACCATCGCCTTCTCCAAACGTCCCTTGGCATCTTTGTAGCCGCTGTAGGACTCCAATACCTCCATGATGCTAACGTAACCGATCTTCAGCTTTTTATCCCCGGCCAACGCTCCATTAAAACAAGACAGCGAAAACACCACCGCCAAACACGCCACAATTATTTTTTTCATCACATACTCCTCTTTTTAGTAGCTCGTATCTAGTATCCCTGTACCATTCGCGTTGGTACGCTCAGGTGCAGGGCCCTGAGCGAACAAAGTGAGTCGAAGGGCTGGTATCTAGTTGCATACTAAACACCAACAACTGAATCCCGCCGTTTAGAATATATTCCCCAAGTTAAAATGAAACTTACCACTCTTACTGACGCCATAACGGTTTTCGGACGAGTAAGCAAAAGGCCAGGCATAGTCCAGACGCAGCACCATGATACTTCCGGGAATCATAAAACGAATGCCCACACCAAAACCCCAGTCCATATCCTCAACCAGTTGGCCCAAGCGCACGTACTTTGTGCTCTTCCAGGTCCGACCACCATCCATAAACACTGCCAGTGTCAACACGCGCCTGGCCACAGGGAATTTGATTTCAGAGTTAGAAACAAATATCGCCCGCCCGCCTTCTGAATCCCGGTCGCCCAACTGCCGTTCATCATAGCCGCGCACGGTATCCGTACCGCCGGCATAAAAGTACTCAAAAAGCGGCACCACACTGCCACCGTACCCGCCCGATGCGCCAAGCTGGATATGCTGGCCAAAAGCGAAACGCCAAAATAGTGGATAATACTTAGCGGCATTGAATATATTCTGGACAAACTTAAAATCCCCCCCCAGTCCGGAGATCTTCGTAGAATTACTCATCCGGCTGCCCCGGCTGGGATCAAAGATACTATTACGGCTGTCTCGCACAAAAAAGGGCGTCAAACTGCTGATCGTCCCCTCTTCGCTACGCAGCAGCTGACCATAACTAAAATAGGAAGCACTCAGGTTCGTCAACCTCACATTCTGGAAAGTATAAGTAATACTGGTGCGCCAATATTCAGATAACCTCCGGCCGACTATGAAGTCAAACCCCGCCCGTTTTTCATCGTACCAATCCAAATAGCGGCGAATGTTCCAAACGTCAAAGCCGAAAGAAGTGCGCGTATTAAAGAGATACGGCTCGCGGAAGCTGAATTTCCAGCTACTACGCCGCTTACCGAATTCCCACTCACCGCTGATCTTCTTACCGCGTCCCAATAAGTTGATCTCCGCTACCTTCAGGAAACCGACCAGCTTGTCAGTAGTAGAATATCCCATACCAAAGGTGATCGTACCCGTCTTTTTCTCGCGCACGCGAATCAGTAACGTCTCCTGCCCTTCCTCGCTGCCCGGCTCGGTATCAAAGTCTACCTCGTCAAAATAGTAAAGATTGAAAAGCTTTTCCTGACTGCGTGCCAGCTTCTTAGAGTCGAAAAGATCCCCTGGTTTAAGCAGTACCTCGCGCAGGATAACGTAATCTTTGGTATTGTAGTTACCAATAACCCTCACCTTCTCTATATAGGCCCGACGCCGCTCGTCAATGGAGAGTCCTACGGAGATCAATTGCTTCTCATCGTCATATTTCATCTCCGGCACGACCTGGACATAGATAAACCCCTTCTCGGCATACAGCCAGCCTATCTTCATCAAGTCCGTGCGAAACTTTTCCTGCTTATAGGTATCACCACTCTTGACCCGCATCACCTTGCGAATTTCTTGCTCAGAATAATTGATGTTGCCATCAATGGCGATCTCGCCCATCTTATATTTCAAGCCCTCCTCCACCTCTATGGTGATCCACATTTTTTGGGGATTCTCGGGGTCATAATCCAGCTTGTGCCCAACGACCCTGGCCTTGGCGTAACCCTCATTACGATAGAACTCACTAATTCTCAACAAATCCTGATCAAAGACGACCTGCTCATATTTACCAGAGGTAAAAAGTCCATGAAAACGGCCACGCACCTCGGTCTTGAGCTTGCCCCTGACCTTGTCATCACTAAAGGCCTTGTTCCCCTCTATCACGATCTTGTCCACCTCTATCTTGTCGCCTTCCGATACCTGAAAGACCACGCGCGTTCCCTGATCCTTCCCCTCCTCCACCTGCGGCGCCACCCTGGCCAAACTGAAACCCTCTTCGTGATAAAAATCCTCTACACTCCGCGCGGCCTGAGCCAGCTTATAATCGTCGAAGTGGTCACCCTCCAGGATGTTGATCTGCTCTAACAGCTTCTTGTCTTTTTTCTTCTCGTTACCTTCAAATTTTATCTCCTGGGCAAGGGGAAGCTCACTGACAATAAAGGTGACCTTCACGCCTTTTTTGATCTCAGCCACATCCACCTTCACATCACGAAACTTACCCATCTCCCAGATGGACTGTACATCCTCGCGTAAACGAATAAAGGATAGCGGTTCGTCCTCGATCGTTTTGACCCAGAGCAGTACCTCGCTCTCCTTAACCGCCTCGACCCCTTCCACGCGTACGTCTACAACCATCGGCGTCTCGCTCTCTGGTCCGGGCGCGGCAACCGCCAATGAGCAGGCCATTATGCCCGCCAAAACACCAATAAGGTTGATTGCCGAAAAACTCAAAACATTTAATGCTTTCCCTAGTATATATTTTCTCATAATTTTCGCTTTCTCCTGTAGCTGCATATATGAAAACAGAATGGGCAGTATAACACACTCAAAGATACGTGTCCAATTATTTTGTTTTTTGGGGCGGAAATAGGAAGGGACATCGTGACCCCCTTTCGAAAAAAACGAAAGTCTTTTACCACCAAAGATGATCCACAGATTACACAGATTACACAGATTGACTTTTGGAAAAGTCTAACGACATACGAATAAGCAAGCATTAATCTCTTGATAACCCTTCGATTTGCTGTGTTCCCTTCCGCCTTCGTCATGCTTATCAGCAGCTTACACCCCCCTCTTGATCGCTACGCTCTCATCTCCGATGCCTTCCTTTTCCACATTCGGTGGAGGGAAGACATGGGGTCGCCTTTGGCGACCGGAGCCCCTCAAGGGAGGAGAAAAGCGGTGGTGACTATCGTAGGCTATGGCGGACATGCAGGGCAGGCGGCGGAGGGGATTCTTCGTTAGCAGGGGAACATTTCTGGTTTTAACGGTTTGAAGTTGGGGTTGAGCATAAAAATTACACCGATGATAACAAAGGAATCTGTGTGATTGGACTTTTCAGTAAACGGGTTTACTTATTCC
>JAUXIB010000174.1 GCA_030621225.1 candidate division FCPU426 bacterium | reverse complement strand
CAGCTAGCGAGATATGCCCGCAAACGCGGCAAGGAAGCCGTTGTCATAGAGCGTATCAATATCACTTGAGTGAGCCTGCTTTTAGGTGTAATATTCAAGGGGAGTCGCGGAGAACACGGTAGGCCGCCGCTACATCAGGGTGTAATTCAAACAGTAGTGCTTTACTATGAGATGTGCTAAGTGTAATTCTTTTAATGAGGACGGTCCCAAGTTTTGCCATAACTGCGGCGCCGGACTTCTCGGGAAAGAAACGAAGGATAGCGTGAGCAAGGCCGAGCTTTTGGGCAAGAGCGTGCGGCTTTTGTTTTTCCAGGACGATAACAAACAAATAAACGTCATCGCTAATCCAGATAAAAAAATAGAGGATAAGCACGATAAAGACGGTGTTATCCAAATGGTAAAGATTGTCGGCGAGGGTGCGGCAAATGATCAGGTTAAGAAGTCCTATCTGAATTTCATCAAGCAAATGAAGTCAATGTTTGGTGAGCCGTATTATGATGATCAGCTTGCCAAGCTGGATGAAGCTACCCTGAAAAAGGAATATCTGCGCCTCTTGGAACGTATGTGGGAGAGGTGGAGGATTATCAAAAAGTAATAGGCGTAAGTAATTATGAATTCTAAATTATGAATTCTGAATTACAAGGGCAGCTCTGGGGATCGGTGTGCGAAAAACATCCAACGTCTAACGCCACGCGTTTAATGTCTAGCGTCGCCTGTGACGTCTTGCATTCGATATTTGGCCTTTGCCCTTCAGACCTTTGACATCCGACGATCATTGCCATTTAGCATTCATAACTCATAATTCAGAATTTTTTTTGCCCAACTAGAATTGCCTTCGCTGCTTGCTGTCCCAGTCTGATGCTGAAATTTATTCCCCTGTCTTCCGGATATATCTGCGAGGTGTTGGCCAGATACAGGCCTGAAAGCGGTGTCTCCATTTTGGGTAAGTAGTCGCGATATCCTGTGAAAATCACCGGCTGACCGTGCGGGTCTTTGAACATATGCAGGTCGGCTACGTCCGCCAGCGAAAAGTCCGGGTTGATCTTTTGGATATAAGGCAGATAGTGTCTTAGCAGATTATCGGCTGACATTGAGTAAGCGGGCTCTGACGCGTCGAGATAATTGGATATATATACGAGGTTTTGTCCGCCATAGTGTTCGGAGGATACGTAGTTAGTATGCTCTATAACGCCGATGAACGGGAAGCCGGGCTCGGTGACGTTAAGCCAGTAAATATCCGATAGCGAACGCCGGCAGGAGAAAACTAGCGTTTGGGCGGCCTGATAGCTTAGCGTGGATAACTTGTCTTTGTAGTCCGTGGGTAATTCGGCACAAAGCTTTAAGAATATCGGGGTTGGGGTGGTCACCAGGACTTTATCGCTTTTGATCGTCTCGCCGGCGGCGGTTTTTACGACGAATCCGTTTTGTTCCTTGCTTAGCGAGCTGACTTCGCGACTAAGCCGAACTTCACCGCTGGCGGTGTTGATTTTATCCACCAGGGCGTCCATGGCGCGCTGGAAGCCGCCCTTGAGATAGCCCAGCTTTTCTACGCCGCCGCCTTTACTGCGGGAATCCCCGCGCAGCTTGATCTTGTTCCAGAGCCAGGACATAGCTACCTGGTCGGCCTTTTCGCCGAATTTACCCCGGAGTAAAGGTCCCCAGATCACTTCAAGGATCTTGTCACTGGCGTTGGCGCTGATCCACTCCATGGCTTTTATATCTTCCAGGGGGTGCCAGTCATCCAGGCGTTGAAGCTTGAGTACGACCAAGCCGAAGCGGATGCGGTCGATCAGTGGTAGGGGGGAATAACGCAGCAGGTCTAGCGGCGTGCCAAAAGAGCGGATGCGGTCGCCGTGGTAAACGCCCATGCGTGAGCGCAGCCACATCATATCATCAGTGAGGCCAAGCTCGTCGATTTGCCGGTGAAAGTATTGATCACCGGTAAAGACGTGATGGTAGAACCGATCGAGCTGATAACCGCCTATTTCAAAGGAAGCAGCCTGACCTCCGGGAGAGTCGTCTTTTTCGATGACGATAACATCATTTCCCTCTTTGCCTAGCTCATACGCGGCGGTGAGTCCTGCCACGCCCGCGCCGATAACGCATATCTTCATTTGGTTTTGCCTTTTAGTTTAGCTGATCCGAATATATTGTCCCAGGGTATCTTTAGGGTGAGCATATAATAGAGTCCCCACATTGTGATGGGAATGATAAGCAGGGCATGCAGTACTATAGCGTAGGGCGCGGCTATTTCCGAGGAAAGGGAGTATATCGAAAGGGCGATTACTGTTCCTTTGTGGAATGTGCCCCAAAAACCCGGTGCGGCCGGGATGATAATGAACAGGTTTACAAACGCCACGGTAAACACTGAAAGATGAATTAACTGCCCCATCCCGATTTGTGAAACAGGCATGAATGAGATCAGGATCAATGCGTACATTCCCACCTCGAAGAGCCAGAACAGGGCTGAGTTTGCGATGACAACAAGTATGTCTTTTTTGGATTTAATGACCTCCAGCCCCGCCATGAAATGGTCTATGAAGTTAAGGAGTGATGCCCTGATTTTTTCAGAAAGAGGCTTAAAAAGCCAAGTAAATACTCTCAAGGTCTTTTGGCGGAACATAACCATCAGGAATGCGATTAAAAATAGAAGGGAGAATAGTATGACGGTAAGCCTTATTGTCAGGTTGACAGTAGGGTTATCAAAACGTGGCAATGTAAAAGCCGTGGCCAAGATAAACATAAGCATGACCAATCCGTCAAAGATCCTTTCTACCGCTATAGTAGCTAGCGCGCTTGTAAAAGCTATTCCCTCGCGTTTGGCGGTAACGTATGTTCTGATGATCTCGCCACCGCGCAAGGGGAGGAGGTTGTTCGCGGAGTACCCAATGACAACATAAGGGAGCAACGAACTCGAATTGATGCGCTTAATTGGTTTCAGGATATAGTGCCAGCGTACTGCCCTGAACCATACCGCGATAAAGTAGGCCGCGAGGGCAGGGATACATAGCCAGTAATTGGCGGATTTCAGGGCCTGGATCGTCTCTTTCCAATGAACGCCCCGGGCAAACCACCAGAGAAAAAGGAAAGATATAGTAATGCTTAGCCAGAAACGTTTACTTCGCAAGAAGGATTTAGATTTCTGTTTTTTGTTCATAAAAGGATCCAGTGACTATGTGTTTTCATCAGGTCCGCCTTCGTTTTACTTCGGCGTGACAGGCAACGCTATTGCTTGTCATTCCCGCGAAAGCGGGAATCTAATTCAACCTGGACACCCGCCCCCCGCCTCCGCGGGGGCAAGCTTTGCGGGTGTGACAAGGCGACTGTTTTTACCGGCTTATACCGTTATCCAAAAAAAGTTCCTCTGTGTTCTCTGTGACCTCTGTGGCTAATTAGTCGTTATCCAAAAAAGCCGTTAACGTCGTGTCGTCGTGGTGAAAAAGAAGTTATTTTTCTGTTCATTTCTCCGATACCAGTAATAAGCCGGCCCCCTCCTTGTGGCAATCTTGTAGATAGAAGCGGCGCAGTAAAATATCCCAAAGCGGCGCGGTGATCCGGCGCACGAATCGTAAGGGCAGCCAACTGTTGATAAGCTTCTTTGAAAGATATGATAAAAAGGCCGTGGGCAGAAACAGGCCGTATATGGCATATGCTGGTTTTGAACAATAGTAGCGGTGTGAAACCAGCTTGAGACGAGATCTTTTTAGTATGCGTTGCCAATGGGCCGGAGTATAGAAATGCCGCTCCAGCCATACGCGGCGCAGAAGGCGATTGATGGCGTCACAAAGGAACCCGAGGCCTAATCGTCTTAGCCAGGGGAAAGGGGAGTAGCGTTCTCGATATATACTGGGTACGGTAAAGTAGAACCGCCCGCCTTTTTTCATTACACGCCTGATCTCGTCAAAGGTGCTCTGCTGGTCGGCAACGTGTTCTATGACGCAGTTGGACAGTACGGTGCGAAAGGTATTGTCTTTGAACGGCAGATTGTTAGCCTGTGCTTGCTGCAAGCTTTTGTAAACATTTTTTTTGGAAGCAAGACGTAATTGCCGGGGGTCTCTGTCTATCCCGGCGTCTACTTTCTTTGCGAAGAAAATAGCGGCAAACGTCCCGTCGCCGGTGCCGATATCCAGCAAGGGACGGTGTAACGGCAGCGTTTTATAATGCCTGCATTCCAAGCCCCGCCATAAGGCTTGTGAAATCGGCGCTTTCTTTAAGTACGCGCGAAAATAATTACGTTCCATGAGAAGATGATATAGAAAAACCGCGCGTATGTCAATGGAAGGCAGTATCTCATATCTAGGTCTATAAACAGCGTCGCGCGTCGCTTGTCCCGTGTCGCGCGTCAGCATGTAGGCGACCTGAGACGCGTGACTCGAGATACGTGACTAACCCCGTATAGCGTACAGCGTGCTTTCTTAGAAGCCCTGGTGTCCTGTATCCGGTTTCCTGTTTACACATTTTTTGGGGTCAGAGTTGACTTGATAAAAATATTCTTAAAGTGCCCATTTTTGTCAGGGGTGCGTGCTAGCATAGTGGTATAAAGAAAGGAGGCCATTATGCCACGAGGATTGAGAATCAACTTTTCTGGATTGTTCTACCACGTGATGTTCAGAGGCTACAACCGGATGAATATCTTCCGGGACGATGCTGACCGCAAGGACCTGCTCAGAAGGCTCAATAAGGTGGTTCTAGAATCAAAAGCGAAGGTTTGCGCCTGGGTTTTGATGAATAACCATGTCCATTTGGTTATCAAAACCAGTGATAAGGCTACACTCAGTAATATTATCCAGCGAGTAAAAGGAGGCTACGCCCTCTATTTCAACAAGAAGTATGGAAGGTCGGGCACGATCTTTGACGGCAGGTTCAAGTCTACCGTAGTTGAGGAGGAAAACTATTTGTTAACTCTCGTCCGCTATATCCACCTGAACCCCTACAGGGCCGGAATGGTTAAGAACCTATCAGAACTGAATAAATACAGATGGAGCGGGCATATTGGGATGATAAGCAGGAAACAACAGCCGTTTCATGATGTTGGCGAAGTAATGGAAAGGTTCAGCGGTAAAAGGGATTATCTGCAATATATGTTGGATGGAATGAAGGGAGAGAAACAGGAGGATTTGGAAGGAGGTGGACTTATCAGAAGCATGGGAGGAATAGGGCGTGCATTAGAGGCAAGGAGAGATGGAATCAAGGATAAATACGATAGTAGGATCCTTGGTTCAGGCGATTTTGTAGGAGAGATATGGGAGAAGCTGGAGGAAGAAGGGGGACAGGAGAAAAGGTTGAGTTTGGAGGACCTGGTAGGAAGGATATGCCGTTACTGCGAGGTGGATGTAAGAAAAGTGCTGGACTGGAGAAAACAGAAGGGGAC
>JAUXIB010000244.1 GCA_030621225.1 candidate division FCPU426 bacterium | reverse complement strand
CTGTCGGCGGGGAGTTTGCAGGTGGTTGGGGATGTCGTCATGGAGATGATTACCCGCTTGGAAGCAGTAAGCGGGAAATAAGCTCGTTAGGTTCTTCTCCATTTTAGTGGGTGGCGAGAAACCGAAAAGGTTATCTAACCACAGAGTCACAGAGTTCACGGAGGAACGACTTGGGAGAAAGCTCTTGGGATAACGGCAAGAAGCTCTCTCTGCAATAAGGGGAGCAATCATTGGTTTCAACGGAGCGCTTGAAGGCAAGCGAGCCCCCAGAGTCCACAGAGGATGCACAGAGTAGTGAATCGAGAAAAAATCTCTGTGAAAGCTCAGTGTTCTCTGTGGCTCTGTGGTGAAAACACGGTATTTGCCTGCAAACGAGCCCACTAATTCGGAGATGAGCCGATTGTTAGAGCTTTACGATCGATAACCATGAAATATCCTACGCTAAGAGCGATCGTTACCGGGGCGTTACTGATAGTGATCGAGGCTATCTGGCATCAGCAGAGCACCCAGATGGCCAAGAGTTCCGATCTGATGGGGATCAGTCCGCCGATACCGGCGATTATCTTCTTGCTGCTGATACTGGTGGGATTGAATCCACTACTGCGGCGTATTAACTCCGGCTTGTCTTTCTGCGCATCTGAATTGGTTACCGTTTTTACCATGGTTATCGTTGGCTTGCCTTTGGTGACCACCGGCTGGGCCCAGGCAATTTTTCCCTCGCGCATCGCCTTCCGTTACTTTGCCAGTGTTGAGAACAATTACCAACGTGATTTTTTTGCCTATATAAAAAGTTGGGTGGGTCCGAGCGACCCGGAGGTGGTACGCGGTTTTTATGAGGGCGGGGTGGAAGTAATTCCCTGGCTGGCCTGGCTGCCTTCGCTGCTTGTCTGGAGCGCCTTCACGCTTGTTTTTTATTTTACCTTTGTTTGTCTGGTGATCCTGGTAAAAGACAAGTGGATAAATGAAGAACGACTTTCTTTTCCGCTGTTGAAGCTTCCCTTGGAATTGATCGCTGCCGCGGAAAAGAAGGGAGAGAGCATCCTGAAAAATAAGTTGCTCTGGATAGGTTGTATCATCCCCTTTGCCCTGCATACCGTCAACGGGCTCAATGCTTATATCCCCGGGGTACCGGCAATAGATATCCAGTTTAGTATTTCGAGCCATCTGAACAATCACCCCTGGAGCAGTATGTCCGGGGTGGTGCTCTTTTTCCGTCCTTTGCTTATTGGCATTGGTTACCTGATGAGCCTGGATGTATCTTTTTCCCTTTGGTTCTTCTTTTTATTGCAAAAATTAATGTTGGTGGTGAGCGCGGCCATGGCCTGGAGCGGCAGTGAATCGGCGCTGGCCGGGTTTCCCTTTGCTGCTCAGCAGAAGACCGGAGCGATCATTGCCTTGGCCGTCGTATATGTTTGGGCGTTGAGGAAACACCTGGGGGCTTCGTTTAAGACGGCCTTCCTTGGTAAGGGCGGTTCGCAAACCGCCCCTGCAGAGGCGCGGCAATATCGCATGGCCTGGCTGGGGTTTCTGGGCGGCAGCGCGGCGGTGGTAGGTTTTAGTATGGTCATCGGTATGTCCCTGTTGGTGGGTGGATTATTCTTCCTGATAACCTTTATTCATATTTTTGTGTTGACCAAGATCCGCGCAGAGGGGGGGGTGCCTTGCATTTATGTTTATGATCCGCCCGGAGATATTTTGAAGCTGCCCTTCGGTTCGCACGCGCTGGGCAAGCATAACCTTGCGGGCATGGCTCTTTTCGGCTATGTGATGCAGGACGTACGCGCGACAATGATGCCAAATTTTTTGGACGGATATAAACTCAACCGGGAAAACAAGTCGCTGCTTAAGGGCCTGGCGGTTGTATTCTTGGTGGCGATAGTTGTCGGCATGGCTTGTGGTGTTTGGACGGAATTCGAGCTCTGCTATAAATACGGCGCGAACGCACTGGGCCAGTGGCGGCGGGCCGAATCCAGTAGGTGGTTCAAAGAACTTTCCACGCTCATCCAGAATCCTGTGCTGCCCAAGAGCCAGATGCCGCTGGTCTTTGCCGGGGTGGGCGCGGGGATAACTTTCCTGCTCTCCTTTTTGCGCACGCGTTTTCTCTGGTGGCCGTTCCATCCCATTGGTTACGCGATCAGTAGCATCCTTTGGATCGAATGGTCGTGTATTTTTCTTGGCTGGCTGGCGCGCCTGGTGATCTACCGTTTGGGCGGCAGCAAAAGCTACCGGCGTTTCTTGCCTTTCTTTTTGGGGCTGATCATGGGTGATTTTATCATGTATGGCTTCTGGGCGTTCATGGGCAGTGTGATACGGGGTAAAGGATACTTAGCTGGGTGGTGATAGCCATTTGGCAGCAACAGAGCCGCTAGCTGGCGGCTGGGTTGGAGTAAAACTATGCGCAAGGTGTTCGCGCGCGTTTCTACTAACTAAAAGGAGTGAAAATGTTACAAAAAATCGACCACACGGCAATTACAGTCAGCGATATAGAGCGTTCGATGGAATTTTATATTAAGGTGTTGGGGTTTCGGCCGCATCAGACGATAGATCTTCCCGGCTTGCATATTGAATACTTGAAACTTGGCGATAGTTTGTTGGAACTCTTTGCGGTCGAGACGCCTAAGGGTGATCCCCGTCGGGAGACAAATCAGCTCGGTTTCCAGCATCTTTGCCTGCTCTCTGATGACGTGGTTGGAGACGCGGCAAAATTGGCAGAGCAGAGGGTGAAGTTCACCATGGAACCTCAAGTGGCGAAAGGGGTAAAGTGGGTCGCCTTTTTTGAGGATCCGGATGGTATTAAGATAGAATTGGTGGAACGATAGCAGTATCGGTGTATCATCAGACTCCGTTACCTCGACACTCCGATACTTTGACACCAGATGATTTTCGATGACCAAAAAACTTGCGCTGGGAATAGATGTCTTGCTTGAGGAACGGCAAGAGCTGATCAAGGGCAAAAGGATCGGCTTGGTCACCAACGCGCTAACTGCGGACGCTTCCGGCAGACCGGTCTACGAGCGTTTGTTGCCCCACCTAACCGGAGGCTGCGTTTTCACCCCAGAACATGGACTTGCGGGAACTGCTCTTGCCGGTGAGAAAGTAGCTTCGTGGTATGACCGGGCGCTCGGCTTGCCGATCCATAG
>JAUXIB010000162.1 GCA_030621225.1 candidate division FCPU426 bacterium | reverse complement strand
ACTCTTTCTATGGTGAATGCTGATGATGTTTCGCAGAAGGAAATAGTGAGCGAGATTGCCAGAAAAAATATCTTTCGTTTTTTTGCCATAAAACAGGGATTTTATTTTAGGACGACTATCTTCCCGCGCTTCAGCACTTTTTTCTCTCTAGTCATGGTGTAGTAATATGTTCCCGGCGAAACCTTGGCGCCTTCCCTGTTCCTGCCGTCCCAGAAGGCGCAGTCGTTCTGTTCGGCGGCCCACCACACCAGCTCACCGGTGATGGTGAAGAGCTTCACGACCACGCCCTCGGGTAAGCCCTTGAACTTCAGCGTGCCGTTGACGGCTTTCCCAGGGTTAAAGGGATTGGGATAGACCACGATCTCGTTGTATACGGGAACGGGTGTCGGGGTGAAAGTGGGGGTTATGATCGGCATGGGCGTCTTGGTTGGGGTGGGGAATACGAAACCGAAATCAGTCACGACGAAGACGTCCCGAAAGCCGTTGGCGTCTCCGCCTACCAGGTTGTCGGCATTGGACTCAAAAACCACCGCCCAGCCGTCGCCTGACATGCTGGGGTTCCTGCTCTCAGCGTTTCCTCCAATATCCACATCGTCTCTACTCACCCGAACAATGCCATAGCTTTGACGGTCATAGACGAATATGTCATAAACACCATTCCCGTCCCCGGCGACCAGGTTGCTCGCCTCCGACTCATAAGCCACGAAGCGGCCGTCGGCGGAAAGCCAGGGACGGGAGCTCGCGCCGTTTCCTTCCTGCCCCGAATCGTTCACGCTGACCCGCTCAATAGCGCTTGCCTGGCGATCGTAGACGAAGACGTCCTCCACACCGTTGGTGTCCCCGCTCACAAGGCTGCTCGCTGCGGAAGCAAAGGAGACGTAGCGACCGTCGGCGTTGATATTGGGATAAGAGCAGGCCCCATTGGCTTCGGCACCCAAATCGTCTACGCTGACCCGCTCGACGGTGCCCGCCGTTCGGTCATAGACGAAGATATCCTCAATACCGTTGGTATCGCCGGATACGAGATTGGCGGCGGCAGAAACGAATGCTACGTACTGCCCGTCAGCATTGATGCTCGCCTGTGAGCTGTTGCCGTTTCCCTGTTGGCCGGCGTTATCCACGCTGACCCGTTCGATAGTGTCATCCTGGCGGTCATAGACGAAGATGTCCTTTATCCCGTTCGTATCGCCGGCGACCAGATTGGTCGCCTCCGATTCAAAGGCGACGTACCTCCCATCAGCGTCGACACTTGGCCTCCCACTAGCGCCGTTGCCTTCGTTGCCTAAATCGTTAACGCTCACTCGCTCTTTGAAGCCGAACTGGCGGTCAAAGACATAGACATCTGCTACGCCATTGGTGTCTATGCCAAGTCCTAATATAACGGTGGATATGGACTCGAAAGCGACAAACCGTCCGCTATAATTTATGCACGGAAGGCAATGTTGATCATTGCTTGGAACGAAACTGTCTTTTGAGGTGATTTGTTCCGTGACTCCGTTCCACCTGTGATTTATGAGAATATCTTTGGTTGAGTATTCACAATGCCAAGGTGAGAACCAGGTGAAAGCATATGATTCACAGGCAATGGAAGACCCATCGCCACTTATCCTTGTATAATAACTATGGTCATTTGCTTCAATCAGTGAGTAGTTTATGTTGATGCATTCGATGCTGCTGCTCTGTCGGTCATACCTGTATACGTCCCAGCACACCCCATTAATATCGAGACCGCCTGCATCGAGGCCGCCTGCGAGGTTCTCAGCCCTGGTGTCAAAAGCGACAAACCGTCCATCAGCGCTGATGCTGGGATTTTGGCTTGCATTATCCCCTTCCTCTCCCGAATCTTCGACGCTCACCCTTTGCACCGTGTTAGTCAACCTATCGCAAACGAAGATGTCGTTAGTTCCGTTACTATCGCCGTATACAAGGTTGTCAGCCGCGGACATAAAAGCAACATACCGTCCGTCGGCATTAATACTTGGCCGATTGCTTGCCCAGTTGCCCTCCGCACCCGAATTATTTACGCTAACACGTTCGATAGTGTCCGTTTGGCGGTCATATACGAAGATGTCGCTCGCGTCGTTATTGTCTCCGGCCACGAGGTTATCTGCCCATGATTCGAAAGCGACATACCGTCCGTCGGCATTAATACTTGACCGATAGCTTGCCCAGTTGCCCTCCGCACCCGAATTATTTACGCTAACACGTTCGATAGTGTCCGTTTGGCGGTCATATACGAAGATGTCGCTCGCGTCGTTATTGTCTCCGGCCACGAGGTTGTCGGCCCATGATTCGAAAGCGACATACCGCCCATCACCGCTAATACTTGAAAAGTCAGAGGGGTCAGTCCCCCCCGCGCCCAAATCGTTTACGCTAACCCTCTCAATAGTACCCGTTTGGCGGTCATACACGAAGATGTCCCCGGTACCATTAATGTCGCCGGCCGCGAGGTTGTCGGCCCATGAGGAGAAAGCGACATACCGCCCATCGCCGCTGATGCTCGGCCAGTAGCTCCAGTTGTTGCCTTCCACTCCCAGGTCGTTCACGCTAACCCTTTCTATGGTGTCGGCCTGTCTGTCGAAAACAAAGATGTCTTCGCCGCCGTTGGTGTCCCCAGGGACGAGATTGTCTGCGTAAGAGGTAAAAGCGACATAGCGGCCATCCGCACTAATGCTGGCAAGATAGCTGTACTCGTTCCCGATCTCACTCGAATTGTTTACGCTGACTATTTCGATAGTACCCGTCTGAGAATCGTAAACAAAGACATCGGTTTCACAATTGGTGTCTAAATTTACAAGATTCGTAGCCTCTGATTTAAAAGCAATGTAGCGTCCATCGGCACTCATGCTTGGACGGCGGCTTGAATCGTTTCCCCAATTTGGTGGCTTAATGACAGTTGCTCGCTCGATATTGAAAGCTGATAGGATTAGATGGGAATTGACCGAAACAGCGAGCAAAATTATGCCAAGAGTTTTCTTTAATCTTTTTGTCATTTGGTCAAGACTATTCTATCTCGTTTTATGACTCTTCCATCCACGCCGACGACGTAATAATAGGTGCCCACGGCCACCATGTTACCATGGGTATTCCTGCCGTCCCAAAAAGCCATTCCGTTTTCCTCCCCCAACTCTCTCACCAGTTCACCTGAAAGGGTGAAAATCTGCACCCCTACACCGGCGGGTAGGTTCTTGAACTTTAAGGCTCGATCTACGGCTTTTTCCGGATTAAAGGGATTGGGATAGACAATTAACCCACTAGGAGTTGGTGTTGGGGTGGGAGTATTCTCTGAGTCCCATCTTTTGATCGCCGTATCAGAAAGATCCCCCACAGAGGCCTCAACGGCATCTGTTCCCGGATTCGAGCCGGTATAGCAAAACTGGGCCTCGCCGTTTTCGTCCGTGAATGCGAACCCTGTAGCTGCATTGGCGCCGCTTGTGCTGAAATCCACCCGCACTTCGGATACCGGAGCGTCATTAGAATCCGTCAATGTGGCGACGATACAGTGCTGTACATTTATTAGATTTGCTGCCTTCTTGGGTGAAAGAGCGACATTGGCAACACTAGCCACTGCGCTCAGGTTCATGCCGCCGGGATAACCGTATGAGTCATATTCGTCGAATCCATACACAAAAATCCCGAAGGGCAAGGGGCCGGAAAGATTATGGGACCCTTCGCTGACCGGCACTTGAGACCCTGAGAATCCGCTGGTGCCTATGGCCGTAAAATCCCCCGCCGGTATATTGACCCCATCCAATAGTATTTGGCCCACGGCCTCGTCCGGTGCTACCACGTTGATATAGTTAACGGTCAGTCCAGCGTCCAACGTGGAGACAGTATAATTGCTCAAAAACTGCTCATAGGGCGGAATCAACATCATAAAGGGGTCACTGGTCACCCCGTCGCATTCCGTGCCATTGGAATATTGAGCGGTCAGAATGGGGTGGTCTGAGTTGATTGCCGCTGGTCCGGTTATCATTCTCTCGTACACTTGACCGCTGTCCAAGGTGCTGATTGGGCTGCCGTTGATGCTGATATGAGTATCGTCACGGCAAGCCACAAATCGGAACGTGTCGGGGCTTAGACGTGTCGCCAGAGGCATAATTATAAAGCTCTTTCCCCAACATTTTGTAGGTGGGAGCTGCTCTACAAGATAATCACAGCAACATGTCAGATTAGGAATAAAAACGCACTCGTGGGAGCCGAAAACCGCTATGGGGTAGTCGGATTTTATATGAGTGCCTGAGAAATCAACATCCTCATAGTCCGCTATCCTCAAACTGTACGTTTGACCTCTATCAAGGGTTATATCGTATGGGACTTTTGTGAATTGTCCTACCATTGTAAATGGCATTGTAAGCGTTACTGTTGTCCCATTTTCAGTGGCCACGATCGCAAATTGGTTGCTATTGGGCAACGTCATCCAGTACCGAGTGTTCTTATATCCTAATACGAAATATTCGACCCCCAAAACGTCCACAGGGAGTCCAAGAAAAGCGTCGGTAGTATACTGCCGTCTGTTAAGTCCATATACCACCACTTCGTCATCGGCAATAACGTGAACTCCCTTATCTTCTACTATATCGGAATTAAAGATCTGCACGCTATTAGGCAGATCAACTGTTGTGATACTACCACTTGTGACGGTAAATCCCTGGGAGAAACCAAGCGCTGGGATGGTTACAGTACCCGTGGTATTTGCATCTCCCGTAATAAAGAGCTTTATTTCCGCTGTTGTGTAATCAGAGTTCGCCGGAACCGCCAGCCAGAACTCGGTCCCCTTGTTATCGAGAGCGGCCTGGGCGGGGAAGATAAAGCCCCAGATAATCAGGGACAACAATATGCGGATTGTAGGTCTTATGCCTTTTTTCATCGCTATTAAAACGTATACCACACGATTAACTTGCTGGCAAGGGGAAAAGAACGCACCTAAAAACGTACAGACGCACCCCTCCCTTTCCTCTCCTCGACAAACTCAGGACAGGCATCAAAGGCAAAATACTGCATCAAGATAGCAGCTAATCGCTTCTACATTATTAGACCCTTCAAGGACAGGAAAGGTGTATAGAGAAATCCTTTTATGTGCGCCCGCCATAGCTCGTGGTTCTTTCCGCGGAAATAACAAGAGGAGAACCACGAACGAAGGCGGGCTTTTTCTTTTCCACCGAACTCTCGACCCAAACCGAAGAATTCGATGCCTTACTTATCTTGAACCACAACCGCCGCGTCCCGCTTCTCGCGTTTTTCCACACTACCGATCACGCGAGCACCGCTAGCTTTGCCCAGCGACCGCAAAGACTTCTTCTCGTCCTTCTTGTCGACCACGATCACCATACCAATGCCCATATTAAATACACGGTATAGTTCCTCATCACGCAGTTCCCCCTCGCGAGCGATAATGCGGAAAATCGCCGGCACACGCCAGCTCTTTTTGCTGATGACACACTTAAATTTATCCGGCACTACCCGCGGCAGGTTATCATAGAAACCACCACCCGTTATATGCGCGACTCCCTTTATCTTCACTTTGCTCATCAACGCAAGTACCTCTTTGACGTACGGCCGATGCGGCTTGAGTAACTCTTGACCCAGAGTCCCCGCCAATTCCGGCAAACGAGTACGCACCGTATAGTTACTGCGGCTGAAAAGCACCTTGCGCACCAGCGAATAACCGTTGGTATGTAATCCGCTGGAAGGCAAGCCGATCAACACGTCACCCGGCTTCGTGCCCTTACCATCGATCACCTTGTCCCGCTCGACTACACCAACGATCGTTCCCGCTATATCGTATTCCTCCGCCTTATACAGCCCGGGCATTTCAGCGGTTTCACCGCCCAC
>JAUXIB010000060.1 GCA_030621225.1 candidate division FCPU426 bacterium | reverse complement strand
GGGGGGAAGGGGGGGCAGGGGGGGAAATGGTGTGGGGCCTTTTTCGGGCGAGGCAGGGGGCGGAGTCGGGTGAGGGCAAGGGGGTGGAGGGGATTGACACCAAGGAGCCCTCTTTCGGTTTGCCGGCGAAGTGGATAACTGATGAGATGCGGGAACGTGCTGAGGCGGCTGGTTACACCGTGGTAGATATCTCTTCGGTAATTGCCACGCACATGGCTGAGGTGATCAAGAGCCAGGCGCATGAGATGCTTACCAGGCAGAATGTGCAAAGCCTGATCGATAACGTGAAGTCCAAATCACCGGCGGTGGTGGAGGAACTGGTCCCCGCGCTCTTGAGCTTGGGAGATTTGCAGAAGGTATTGCGGGAATTGCTCAAAGAGCGGGTGTCGATCAGGGACATGGAAACAATTTTGGAGTCGCTTGCGGACCAGGCGCGGGCTACCAAGGATCTCATGGTGCTTACGGAGCACGTGCGGACTTCGCTGGCGCGGCAGATCAGCCACCAATATACGAGTGACGATAAGGTGCTCAATGTGTTGACGCTCGCGCCTGACTTGGAGCAGGCCATCCAGGATGCTGTGGTGCGCGACGAGAAGGGTACTTCGATCAATTTAGAGCCGCGCCAGATACAGAAGATTTACCGGAGTGTTTCTGCTGGAGTGGAAAAGATGATCGGAGAGAACAAGCAGCCTCTGGTTCTTTGTTCGGCGGGGGTTCGCGGTTTTTTTAAGCGGATCGTAGAGAAGGTCCTGCCCAATTTGGTTGTGCTTTCTTATAACGAGGTGATGTCCCAGATCGAGGTGCGCTCCGCAGGGACGATCGGGATGGGTGATGAGAAGAGCGGTTAGGCGCTGATTACACTGATAACGGCCCGCGGATTACGCTGATTGCATCCGCTTAATCAGAGATAGTTATGAGAATAAAACGCTTCGAAGCCGCGACAATACAGGAGGCTCTGCGCCAGGTAAAGCGGGATCTGGGCCCGGAGGCGGTGATACTCTATACTAAGAAGTTAAAGCGCGGTGGTTTTTTAGGTTTTTTTGGCCAGGAACGCGCCGAGATAACCGCTGGGTTGGATATGAATATCATGGAGGCGCGGGGGCCGTCCGCTCGTTCGGCGGGGGTAGGTCATGTTGGTGTGCCGCTTGGGGCGCGTGGAGCGCCGGCTGATTTGACGGAGAGCTATGGGGGTGCCTCGGCGGCCAAGGCTTCTCCCGAGAGGATGCGGGTAAGGTTACGTGAGTTAAACGAGATGCGCGCCGTGGGCGGAACCGGTCGGCCTGCACCGGCGGCTGTGGGAACGAGCACCGGCGGCATAGATAAGTTGAGTCGCGAGCTGGTCAAGATAGGCGTGGAGGAGGAGCTAGCGGTTAAGATATTACAAAAGGTGACAGCCAACATGCCGACGGAGGAACGGGACGATGAGCGGCTGATGCTGCGCCGGATAGGATCGGATCTTGCCGGCTGGTTGCGAGTGGCTAGCGGGCCGGAACGTCCGGAAATGAGGCCGCGTGTGATCGCGCTGATCGGACCGACCGGAGTGGGCAAGACTACTACCGTGGCGAAATTAGCCGCGCTCTACCAACTGGCTGAGGGTAAGCAAGTTGGTATAATTGCCGCTGATACCTATCGTATCGCTGCTTCAGAGCAGATCAAATATTACGGCAAGATAATCGGTTGCCCGGTGGAAGTTGTGATGACTACCCAGGAGATGAAGGGCGCTATGGATCGTTTGGCTGATAGGGATGTAGTGCTGATAGACACGGTGGGACGTAGTCCGCGGCAGCGCACCAGCCTGGAGGAATTGAGAAGCTTCATAGAAGCGAGTGGCGCCCAGGAGGTACACCTGATAATCAGCGCTACTACTCGTTACTATGACGTCTTGAGCATTATCGAACGTTTTGGGGTGATGCCTGTGAACAGAATTATTTTCTCAAAGGTTGATGAGACTGATCGTTTTGGGGTTGTGCTCAACGTAGCTGTTAATTTTGGTTTTCCTATATCGTATATTACCGACGGCCAGAATGTTCCTGATGATTTACAGGAAGCTAACACCGGAAAACTGGCTGAGATGATAATGTCGGGGATGGATGGGATGGCGGCAAACCACTAAATAGAGACACGAGACACGAAAAAATGGAAGACCAGGCAAAAAAACTGAGGGAGATGGTTCGACAGTCAACGGCTCCCGGGGATAAGGCCGTCGCGCTACCTCGTGCCAGGGTAATAGCGGTGACCAGCGGCAAAGGCGGGGTGGGAAAAACTAACCTTTCCATTAATTTGTCTATTGCCTTGGCTCGGCAGGGGAAGCGGGTGCTGTTGATGGATGCTGACCTGGGGCTGGCCAATGTGGACGTCTGTTTGGGGATTATCCCTCGCTATAACCTAGGTCACGTCCTGGCGGGAGAACGAGAGCTGGAAGAAATAATTGTAGAAGGTCCGGAAGGGGTGCGCGTTATACCTTCCGGCAGCGGCGGGGTGCGCGAGCTTGCCTATATCGGTGAAACAGCCAGGTCGCGTTTCGTGGAAGAGTTGACTCATTTGGAAGGATCAGCCGATGTGTTGGTGGTGGATACCGGGGCCGGCATGTCTCGTAATACCATGTCTTTTATCCTCGCCGCGCAGGAAGTAGTTGTGATTACCACGCCTGAGCCAACTTCTTTGATGGATGCTTACGGTATCATCAAGGTGGCGACGCGAGAAAAACCTGATCAGAAGATGAAGTTGGTAGTCAACATGGTGCGAGATTTGCGTGACGCCAGGGAAGCGAGCAATAAGATAATTATTCTGGCCAAGAAGTTCCTCGGTCGGGAGGTGGAGAACCTGGGTTATATCCTGTGGGACCGGAACATGCAACGGGCGGTGCGCGAGCAGCGGGCGCTGCTGGTAGGCTATCCGAGCAGTAACGCGGCCAGCTGTATAAATAACATCGCTTTTAAACTGGGTGGGGATGGAACGGGCGAGGAGGAGCGTAGTGGACTGACCGGTTTTTTTGGCAACCTGGCACGTGCCCTCAAGCTGGAAAAGGGCTAAAGTATTAATAATTATGCCCGATATAGTTGATAGGGGAGGAAACGCTCCCGTTTGGTGTAATGGTAAGGAGAAGAACAATGGCTAAACTGGATATCACGGAAAAGGAAGCGCGTCGTATTGAGAAAGAGCGGGAAAGCCGGTCCAAGGAGAAGAAAAAGCTCTTTAAAAAGATGGTCAAGGAGGTCCAGGGCGCTAACCGCCGGCGTGTGAAAGAGGCGTTAAGCTCGGAAAAACGCAAGGAGAGTGCGCGCCGCAAGCGGGTGGAGCAATATAAGGGATGGGTTAAGGAGCAGCGCGAGATGCGCCGCAACGATTACCAGCAGCGTCAGGCCCAACTGGTTCGGCAGGGTCGTGTGAGGATGAGTCTGCTGACGGGTAAGCGGAGGCGCTTGAATGAAGAATCTGGTAGCCGCGGAGAATTTGCTGTCAATTTAGGTTTTTTGAGCGGCATCTTTGGCTTTTTTGCGGTGCTGGTGGTGTGTTTTTTCTTCGGGGCTAATCTGAGCACCGTGCTTTTCTTTGGTTTACTGGCGTTGGTGATCTTCGGCATTGGCGGCGCCTTTTTAGCCGGTAGTGTGGAGAAGTTACATCCTGGTTTCTATTTGGGGAAAGAGCTGGAAAGAGCTGCGCCAGCGCGCGGCACGATGGTGGATACCGTACTAGATGATGCGTTGGGCGTACCGGGTGCCGGGGATTCAGAGGTAGAGACCGCTGCCGGAGCCGCGCCGCTACCGGCGGACTTGATGGTGGAGGAGCAGCGCGGGTCGAAATCTGCTCCGGCAAATTAGTTGCTTCGATTTATAAATATTTGGAAGGATAGATGGCCGAGGAAGTGGGACAACTATGGCTGGAATACAAGAAAAACGGAGATCCCGGTCTGCGGGAGAATCTGATAGAGAGGTATTCCTCGCTGGTAAAATACGTAGTAGAGCGGGTAGGTGCTTTGATACCTTCCGGGGTCTATCAGAATCGGCGAGAAGATATGCTTTCGGCCGGGTTGATCGGTCTGATGGGGGCGATTGAGAAATTTCGTCCGCAGTTGAATGTACGTTTTGAGAGTTACAGCGGTCAGCGTATATATGGCGCGGTTATGGACGAGTTGCGCGATCTGGACTGGGCGCCCCGCTCTCTGCGGCAAAAAGCGCGGCGGGTAGAGGCGGCTTACCGCGAGTTTGAGAAGGAACATGGTAAACGGGCCAGTGAAGCGGAGATAGCCGCCAAACTTGGTATTAGCAGAGAAGAACTGTCCAAGCTGTTTTATGAAGTACGGGCGGCTTCCGTTCTTTCGCTGGACGGTGTTGTGGTTAGGGGCAAGGACGGCGGGGAATCGACGCTGGCGGAGATGATTTCCGATCAGGCTGCGGTATCTCCGGCGGCCAGGCTGGAACAAGAGGAATTGGTCGGCCGCTTGGCGAAACATATAGACGAATTGGCGGATGTCGAGAGAACTGTGATTTCATTGTATTATTATGATAAACTGACTTTAAAAGAAATTGGACAAGTGCTGGACGTATCGGAGTCTAGGGTTTCTCAGCTCTGTAGCAAGGCGATCATCAAGCTGCGGGCGAAGATGGTGGAGGAGTAGTCAAATGAAGCAAAGGACCTAGGAGGGGAAATCATGGCAGAAACCGCTGGAACACAGCCGAAGCCGAACCCGGACGCGACCGAAGAAGAGAAGGAGGACGGAATACAAATAGATACGGAGACCACGGATGGACAGGTTTTCGTGGAGGTGGACGCTGACGAGATGTCTGTCAAGGTTACCATCATCCCGCCGCAGGATGAGCACGGCAAGTCGGTCGTTGTGGAGGATGTTCGGCGAGTGCTTGGTGAGAGTGGCGTGACACACGGTATCTTTGATGACGCTTTTGAGGAGATGGAACCTTATTTGAAGCGGATGGCCGAAGAGAACTTTATGGCCGATCCGATAGAAGTAGACGTGGCCGGGGGAAAGCCAAAGGCAGACGGGGTTGATGCGCATTTGGATTATCTCTTCCGTAAGACCGAAGATGAGGAGGCCGCCGCGGAGACACCGGTGGAGGAGGCCGAGAAGAAAAAGGGCGAAGAGCACGTTGATTTTCGTGAGACGTCTGAAATAGAGAACATTCCGGAGAATGTGCCGTTGGTGCGCAAGGTCGAGGCAACAATGGGCCAGTCTGGTACAACGGTGCGCGGGGTGGAAATACCGGCGGAGGACGGCAAGGATATAGAGGTCAAAGCAGGCCCGGGCGTAAAGGTGTCGGCAGAAGACCCTAATCTTCTCATTTCGGAGATTGGTGGCCAAGTGATAATCAAGGACAATGAGATCACGGTGAAGTCCATATACGAGGTGAAAGGAGATGTGGATTTCTCCGTGGGCAACATAGATTTTCTGGGGACGGTGATCGTTGGCGGGGATGTCAAGGAAGGTTTCACCGTCAAAGCCGGGGAGGATATCGTTGTCAAGGGGGTGGCCGATGCCGCGCATTTGGAGTGCGGCGGCAACCTGACTATCAACGGTGGTTTTATGGGTCAGGACAAGGGTACGATAAAGTGTGAGGGAGAGGCGACGATTAAGTATATCAATAACGCCAAGAAGGTCGAGGTGGATAAGGTACTCACTGTGCAACAGGCGATTCTCTCCAGCGATGTCGTCTGTCAGGAAATAGTGAACGTCGCTGGTTCCAAGGGCGCGATAGTGGGTGGCAAGGTTATCGCCGGTAAGGCGGTGAACGCGGCCACGCTTGGTAATCACATGGCTACGCCGACTGAGATCGTAGTCGGTGCCCTGCCCGGTGTGGTGGAGGAAACAGAGAAACTGGGGAAGGATATTACGGCAATGAAGGAGGAACTGGAGCGCAATAAGAAAGGCGTGGATTATCTGAAAGCTTTACGGGCCAAGGACGGGGAGTTGCCGGAGGTGAAGAAAGAGCTGCTGCAGAAGATGACTAAGGCACAGGTGCAGCAGATGGCGGAACTGAACCAGATGACTACGCGTTTCCAGGAGCTCGAGAAGTTGATGGAAAGCCAAGACGAAGAAGGCGGTGATAAAACTCCGGCCAAGGTCAATGTTTCCGCGACCGTATATACCGGCGTGAAGGTAAAGATCCATGAGGCTAGCCGTATGATCACGGAAGAGTTGAAGTATTGTACGTTGATGGAGTCGGAAGGCGAGGTAAAGGTAGGACCGTATTCGGGGTAGCGCGGATTAGAGACGCTGATTACGCAGATCGAGAGCGCTGATTACGCGGATCGGAGACGTTGATTACGCGGATTGGAGACGCTGATTACGCAGATCGAGAGCGCGGAGAGACAATGAAAGCAACAGATTTAAACATGATAATACAGAAGAGCGTTGATGTTAAGACGCTGGAGCAGAATCAGCAGAACGCTGTGGCTGTGCAGCAGCAGGCGCAAACTGACGAGGCGAATAAAACTGCCCTGCGGCAGGCGGACCGGGTTTGGCAGAGCAACCCCAAAGCTAAGCGTGAAGCAATAGATAACGAGGAAAAAAGCGAAGAGGAAAAACGGGAGAAGGATCAAACGGCGCCACAACAGGCGCACTCGCGTAAGCAAAGAGCGGAAAAGCCAGACCCGGATTCGGAAATCGGGAATAACATAGATGTAAAAGCATAACCGGTAAACTGAGAAAGATGCTGATATGTTCCAATTTTTAATAGTAGGCTTAGTAATAGTGGTTGCCGGTATAGTGATCTTTTTGGCCTTTTTTGCTCACTATATATTCGAGGCCCTGCGCGAACATGGCCAGGTGCGCCAGGTGATAGACGAAAAGGACCTTGCCGAGATCAGGGAGAATATTGAGGGTTTGAGCGCGAGTTTGCTGGAGAACAGCGAAAAGGCGGAAGGGATGGTAAAGGATACCGAGAAGAAGACTGCTCAGCTTCAGGAGCAGTTGGTGACCAAGATCAAAGAGGCGGAGGAGATGCTTGACCGACTGGAAAACTGTTCTGTTGCCGACCTATCTCGGGGTGAGGAAGAAAAAATAGCGGAATTGAAATCCAAGGTGAAGGAGATAGAGGATATCGAAACGGCGAACCGGGGAAACGGCGACGGGGCGAGCGAAGAGTCTTTAGATTCGGTGCCTGCTGCCACGGCAGCGGTAGAGGATGAGGCGCCTCCCTCTGGGCAAGGCCCTTCGACCGATTCGGCGCCTGCTGTTGCGGAGGAAGCAGAGGATGTAGAAACGGCGAACCGGAGAACCGGTGACGGGGCGAGCGTAGAGCCCGTTGATTCGGTGCCTGCTGCCGCGGTAACAGAGGAGATAGACCTGGAGAAAGAGCTCCTGGGGGACAAGGCGGAAGAGGAGAGTGACGATAGCGCGGATAAATTCCAGCCGGAAAAGATGGACGAAGTGCTCAAGCTGGCCGCTGACGAAGTGGAGCCGTTGGAGATCGCGCGGCAGGTAGGATTGGAGCCGGGAGAAGTGGAGTTGATCGTTAATTTAAGAGGGAAGAGGCAATGACCGCGTTACTTGGTGAGATACAGAACGAGAGCCTTCAGTTGTTTCGCAGCGCCGGGCGTAAGGTCGGCGGTGAGAAGGGGATGACTGTCGCGCGCATCGAGGGGCTGGAGGACGACGGCAGTGTCTTGCTAAAGACAGGTGGGCGGAGCTATCGTCTGCGTTTGGACGGCGTCCGTCCTGGCAATCTACGTCGCGGCTTAAAGGTGCTGGTGCGTGAAGCGGATTTGCCCGGCCAGGCCGCGCAGTTGGCATCGTCCGGGTGTCGCGCCGGGGGAGACCGTTTGGCGGCTTCTGCGGCGGTGGCAAAGTCCTGGCGGGGACCGTGGGGCGAGCTGAATTTGGGCCGGGAGCTTCAGGAGTTGTTTGTCCAGGAGAAGGGGCCGCTCTCGGCGGCGATCCGTAAGGCCGTGCTGAACCTGGATCGTCAGGATATGGCCCGGGGGTTGCAGGATTTTGTGCGTGACAGCGGCTTATTTTATGAAGCTAAAGTGGCGCGGATGGCGCTGGGGGAGGGCAAGGTAGATGCGGCCAAGCTGTCCGGCGATTTGAAATACGAACTCTGCCGGTTGCTGGAGCGATCTGCTCAGGGTCCCGGTAAACGCGGTACCGAGCGAGCGGCAGAGAGAATAGTGAAAAGTATTACCGCCTATCAGTGCGCGGCGCGGCAAGAGGAACTTTATTACCAGCGTAGTTTGGAGGTGCCCTATTGGGACGGCGACCGGGTGAAGAGCATGAACTTTCTCTGGCGACGGCCGCGTGGTGAAGGAAAGCAGGATCCCTTTAGCATTACTCTGCTGTTGCGCGAGGGGGAATTAGGCGCGGTGCAGATTAATATCATGGCGGACCGAGGTCGCCTGGAGGTGAATATGAGCGCCGTTGCGCAGGGGTCATGCCGCCGGCTGGCGGCGGCAGCCGATGAGCTGTTGGCGTCTTTGCGCGATGTAGGATGGCAGGTGAGCGGTGTTAATGTAAGGCAACGAGAATTGGCTGGGGTTGATGAGGAAGCATGATGATAAGCAGTCGTCAGTTGTTTGTTGATGGTTGCTAGTACTTGTGGGCTATTGTGGACTAACAACCAGTAACTAAAAACTGTAATTAAACTATGGCAGAAAACGAAGGTAGAAAAAAACGAAGCGGTGCGGTAGCGCTTAGTTATAAGCAGGAAAGCAATCGAGCGCCAAAGGTCGTTGCCACGGGACAAGGTCTTATCGCGGACAAGATCATCGATGTGGCGCGCCGGGCGGGGGTCCCCATTCAGCAGGATCCCGGTCTATTGGAGATCTTGCTAAAACTGGAACTCGGCCGGGAGATCCCCATAGAACTTTACCACGCGGTGGCGGAAGTGCTGGCCTATGTGCGGAGGGTATCCAAGTGAGAAAAGAACTTATTGTTTTATTGGTGTTGTTGCTGAGTTGCGCCGTTGCCCCGGCAGTGGACCGGCCCACGGAAGCGTATGATTCCTTCTTTATGCGTCCCGGGTCCTATGGCGTGGGAGCACGGGCTATTGGTATGGGCGGCGCTTTTTGCGCTGTCGCTGACGATTGCAGCGCTACGTATTGGAACCCGGCCGGGCTGATCCAGGTGCCCTACTGGGCCATCAGCGTTACCGAGTCTCCCGTTTATTTCAAGGATGACTATGGCAAGCCGTGGATCGGCTCTTTGCACGCGAACGTACCCTTGGCGGCTAATTTTAATCTCGGGCTTTCCTGGCAACGGCTTTACCATCCGATGGAGAATTTTTATTATGATGTGGATGGGATGAACTGGGATCATATCAGGCAGATTCCTGATTCCAATCGCATATTAAGTAGTTCCCTGCAGTCACAGCAGTTTGTCGGCTCCTTTGCTTCCCGGGTCACGGCGGCCCGAGATCTATCGGTGGGAGTGAATGTAAAATGGATCAAAAATGATCCCTACTACATTGTCTATAATGGTGTGGATCCCCTGCTCGCTGCTCGTCTGGGTAATCCGATCAATATAAGTGGCTGGGGGGTGGATATAGGGATTCTTTCCCGGATCAAGCTGGCTAAGTATGGCCGTGAGTTCAGGATAGGGTTCCGTATGCGCGATGTGATCTCGCGGGTTAAGTATAACGATGACTATTTTTTTGTGGATGACGCGGATTATGATGATTACTTGGGTTATATAGACGATAAGGATGACACTCCTCCTTATGTTCTGCCGAAGGACAGGCGCCCCAAGCCTGAGCGCGTGACTGAGATCAGCCGCGGCACGGAAATAGACGCGCCGCAAGTGGTTACTTATAGCCTGGCTTACCGGCACGACTATCTATTGCGTCTGGACCAGATAATAGCCGTGGACCTTGACCAGATATCTGATCCGCGCGTCTCTGCTACTAAAAACAAGATTATCCATTTGGGGATGGAATTTTGGGGGTTTCAACATAAAATGGGCGTGCGTGGCGGATATGAATCAAATTTTTATGAGGCCGGACGCGTTAGCGTGGGGGGCAGCTACCGCGACCCGGAGTGGCGTTTCCAGCTTGATGCGGCGCTGGTGCTTTACACCAAGATGGTTGCGGGTGTGTTTCGGGACTCGCAGGAGAAGTTTTGGATTACTCTCGGTTACCACTGGGGACGGGAAGAAGAACTGCCGCCGCCACGTGTTAGCGCTGTGGTCAGTCCTGATCGTTTCGCGCCGGCGCAAGATGAGAACGCTCATTTTCGCGTCTACTCCAGTACGGACACCGGCATATCTTCCTGGGAGTTGAATGTCTATGATCATGACAATACTCTGGTGCGCCGGTTTGAAGGCGGTGATCGGCTACCGCAGAGGATCATCTGGCGTGGGGAAGATCAGTTTCACCGGCCGTTGCCCGATGGGGACTATACCTTCTCTTTTCAGGTGACCGATAACCTGAATCACATCTCCGCGACTCGTAACCAGGTGATAGGGATCTATACTCCGGAGGAGAAAAGGCCGTTACGTTATGCTGACGCCAGTAAGCTCTATGATGTCCTGGACGAGCAGGATGCCCAGGAGGCGCGCCGGCAGCAGGAGTTTAGCCAGTTAGCTAAGCAGAGAATGCAGGAACTGCTGGCGGCGAACCAAGAAACAGTGCCGGAGGCTCCGCTGGAAGCGACGGAAGCTGTAGCCGGCGCTGAAACAGTTGACGCGGCGGGGAGCAGTACGGCTGCCTATGGCAGTTTTAGCGGCTTCCCGAACATTAGCCAGGACAATTTTCTCAATGCCGCGTTTAGTGAGGATGATCAAGGGGCCAAAACGTTTCGGGTGAGTTACAAGACCGCTCTTGACACGCTGGAACATGTTCTGAATAAGGCGGTGAACATAATGGACCAGTCAATTAGCAAGGTGGGCGATGCTATGGACTATGTTCAGGTGGACAGCTATTTCGGTGATAATAGTCTATTGACTATCCGGTCGCATAAAGACTACTATGTTAGACATATGAATGGAACCATTGATCGCCAGCAGTTTTTGGATAATAGCCAGGTGGAATTGAACGGGAAGCTTATTAAACCGCGCTTGCGGTGAGCTCAGGAGAGATGTTGATCAAGACGAAGAAGACAGCGGTAATAGCTTTGATGACGATAATAGTTTTCCTTTGTCACGCGCCCTTAGCGGGGGAAACCATGGCTCAAGTTTTCGCTAAGGGCGGAGTTACCGGGCTGGGCGCGCGGGCAATGGGGATGGGCGGCGCTTTCGTCGCGCAGGCGGATGATTCCAGCGCTGTTTATTGGAATCCCGCTGGTCTTATCCAGCTCTATCGTCCAGAGATCCATTTTATGGGAGGCGCGTTGATGAATGGCAAGGTGCTGAATTCCTATCTCGCGGTGCTTCAGCCTTTTGCCGATCAGATGGTGGCGGGGGTGGCTACGGAATTGAGAACGCATACTAGCGGCTATCGTGCTAATCACGGGGTGTACTATGCTACCTTTGCTATGCCGCTCAACATAGAAAAGAACGTCGCTTTTGGCGTGAACATTAAGTATTACAGCATACGTTCCGCGCGCATATCCGACTATCGTGCCGGAGGTTGGGGTACCGACCTCGGTTTTCTGCTTAAACTGCCCTTACCCGGGTTGGAGCGTTATGGCAAGGAAATAGACCTGGGATTGATGATAGAGGATCTTTCTACCCA
The DNA here is from genome assembly GCA_030621225.1 of candidate division FCPU426 bacterium. Taxonomy (GTDB): domain Bacteria; phylum Oederibacteriota; class JAUXIB01; order JAUXIB01; family JAUXIB01; genus JAUXIB01. Next base: position 1,152 of record JAUXIB010000060.1, on the reverse strand, counting down.
TATTCAGTGGCGTACAGGCGCGGTGGAGCGTATCCCCACGCGTGTGCGGGTAGGTTTTGCTTATCGCTTGAATGATAATCTGACGGCTGAGTTTGACGCGGAGAGTTTCGATGGGGCGACAGGCGATCCTTTGCCAAGTACGATAACGGCTACGTCTGCTGCCACGCCGGGACCTATTGCGCATAAGACTACTAAGATGCGTAGTGGTGTGGAGGGCTGGTTTTTCCGGGAACGGCTCGGCTTGCGCCTGGGCTACAGCGGTTTTTCTACCCTCTCGGGCAGGTATACCTCCGGTATTAGTTACCGCGCGCGCAGTTGGAATCTAGATTACGCCTTTCTCGGTCATTCCCAGCATCTTGGCGCTTCACATCGTGTCTCGGTGGCCCTGCGTTTTGGCAAGGCCCTGGGCAAACGCGTTTCCTTTGTGCCGCAAGGACTGCGCTATGAGATGGAAGAGGGCGTGCTCTATTTAGTTTGGGATAAGCCGCGCGGCGTGAACCTAGCCGGTTACAATGTCTACGTGACGCAGATCCCCGGGCGTTCCTATGCCAAGATAAAGACCGAGTTGATCGGAGAAAACTATTTGCCGTTGCACGGTTTCCGTGAGAATCAAAAGTATTATTTTGTGGTTACTTCAGTTTTGGCTGATAACATAACCGAGAGCGAATTCTCCAAGGAACTGGAAGTGATTTACTCTGAGGCTCTGCGGCCGCCGGAGATCATCGCGCTTAGCGAGGAGGCGGCGGTGATCTACGCGGCTTGGGCGCCGCAGGCGGGGGTAGATGGATTTAATGTTTATTTTTCCGAGTTTAAGGACGGCGATTATGAGCGGGTGAACGAGAATTTGGTCAAAACTCCGGAATATGTTATCAATGATCCGCGACTGCGTTTGAAGATCGGCAAGAAATATTTTGTTAGGGTTACCGCGATAAGGGGCGGCATGGAAAGTGCGCCTACGACGAAGGAGCGGATAGCGGTACCCGCGTCGTCTATAGGCAAATAAGAATCCCCGGGCTAACGCCCGCGGTATTCTTGTCCCGAACGGTCGCCAGAAGGCGACCACAAGCTTTTCCTCCTTCAAATATGAAAGAGGAAAGCTTCTATTGCGTCCGCAAAAGCGGACGATATGTATAACGCTTCATCCACGAGCTT
>JAUXIB010000119.1 GCA_030621225.1 candidate division FCPU426 bacterium | reverse complement strand
TTTCCGCTATTAGTCTTCATGTAGATATGGGTGAGTGTACTAAGAAGAGGAAGCAATGCGCGTTCCCCAGGTTCCAACTGTATAACGTATACCCCGGTAGCGAACCCCACCGATACGTCGGATGTGCTGCTGGCGTCTGTGTGTTCCAGGTACAGATAGCCGGAACCCTCCCCGCCGGTGATGTCGGTGGATATGGTAGTGTCCACCTCTGAAGAACCTATGTCCAGGACTTCCGCGTGCTCGTGCCCTTCGCAAGTCACCTCTATCGAACCGTACCCGTAGTTGATACGGTTATCGGTGTCGTTCAGTTTTACTTCAACTTTGAATGCTGTGCTCATATGTACCCCTATCGGGCGGGTCCGTCAGTCCTGTCGAAGCTGACGTCCACGCTTATTGTTATAACAAATCGCCTTATATCCGGATCCAGGGCACCAGCCCCGTCATACACCGGCTCGTCCCTCACTACGCCGGATACTTCCCAACCATGGTTGTCCCCGCTCGTACCCCAGTACGCGGCGGACTGAAGCGCACGCAATACCCGATACTCGTGGTCCAGCAGTGTCTGCGCTATCTCCGCGTCGAAGATGTCGGCATCGCTGTCCAGCTTCGTATCGCACACCAGCGCTATCTCGGTAGGCAGTATGTCGGTATTGGTCGAGCAATCGGTAATCGGAATCTCGCTAGTGCTATTCCCCACTATGATGTGTATCGTGACCTTGTTGCGCTCCACGGTGGCCCTGCGGCTATAGTAAGGCCACACCGCGGTAAGATAGTCGTTTAGCTCGTCCGCGGCTTGCAGGGTCTCTACGAGGCCGCTTACGGTATTTGTAAGATGGTCCGTAGCCATTACATAGCCTCCACGTATTCGTGCATGATCTTCTCGGCAGTCTCCTGCCCGTCCTGCGACATATAAAAGAAGTCCCGCCTGCGGGGCGTTACACGTATGCTGGAGCCATCAAACCTGCCTCGTCCTTCCGAAGCTGTGGTCCAGCTTCCGCCTATTTGATGGCGTACGTACTTCCCGCCCTTTTTGGATGTTCTTATCCTCGACGCCTTGACCCTCATATACCCAGGTATGCCGTACACCATCGACTCGGCCTTGAGTGACTGACGCCCGTGAAAACCGAACCGGAGACTGTCCGTGCCGATCTGCGTAGCGCCCACCGAGTTGCGTAGCTGTCCTGTCGCGATAAGAGGTGTCATGTTGGAGCTGCCATTGCCCAGCCCGGCGCGCAGAGTACGCGTCCACGGCGTCACAGGGGCGAGAGGGCGTCCGTCCGGGTCCTTGCCGCTTGTCATGTTCCGCTTGATATCACGCTCATACACCTGTGCTATTCTCTTGAACACAGTACGGGCATCCGACAGCTTCCGGGACATTGCTGTCATCCGGCTGTGAAAAGCTCTCTCTCCAGTTATAGGACTAGTGGCCATCGGTAAACGGTATGCTCCTGTTATATGGTGACAGCAACTGCGTGAGTTCCGGCAATACCTGGCCTGTCTTTACATCGTCCCTTTGGCCGCCTGTCCGCCTGCGCAGATTGTATTCGTACTCCAGCTGTCTCTTCGCGGCTGTCTTAATCGGGTCGGGTATAGCCGCCGCGTTCGCGTACCCTCCCGTGTATACTATCTTTACCACTTCCGACCCGTCGAGGAATACGTCGGTATCCCTCCATATGAACCCGTGGGTGTCGGCGTGGTAATCTTCCGCATCGGTCGCATCGTCGAAATCGTACTCGTCATCCTCGTACAGTACAACGCTGTCAACCGGAAAATAGTAAGGAGCTATGAATGGTCTGCCACCGTCGTGCAGCTCGGTGCGTTCCGTGGAAGGCCCCCAGGCGACACGTCCTGTAGCTACAGCGAGCATAGCCGATACATCGGCTATCAGCTGTTGGAGGAAATCCCCGCCGCTGCCACTCTCGATTTCCAGGAATGTCTCGGCTTCCGATCTGCTTAGTATATCCATAGTTACCTTAAATCCCCCCTCCGAAGAGGGGGGAGGGCTTTAATGCTTCTTAGGTAGAAGCGTTGGTTACCAGTCTACAGGCCGCAGGCCCCAGGTCGGCGTTGGTAGCGTGCGCTATGCGCTCGATATACCTAACAGCCTTCTGGTCGAAGTTGAACCGGAGTCCATCGTTCACATCGATACGGGGCTTGCCCTTGGAACCCACCAGCATCGCCATGGTCACGTCTCCGAAGAGAGCGAACGCGGTCGATACGGCGGTAGCCGATTTGGCAGGCATACACGCTACACGTTGCAGCTCGTACCCCTCAAGGGTATCCGGTGCGCCCGCGGCAGTGTTACCCCAAAGGAACGGACCGTCGCTGGTAGTCGAACCGCCGGACCGCAACTTGCGCAGGTACGTGCGGATAGACTTATGGCACAGGTACAACCCGTCTTCGAGTCCGTCGTCGGCAACCTCATCCTGCATATCAAGGATATACTCGATGCTGATGTCGGCAAAAGCCCCGTCGCCGGATGCCATGGTGACACTCGGTATGTCAGTGCTCTTGAGCAACCCGGTCGTGGCCGTGTTAAACACAACCTCATCCTTGCGCTTAGCCATCTGACGCGCCATTTTAGGCAGCAACCACGCACCCAGCACGTCAAGGAACGCATCCTCGAACAGCTCATTGGGAACGTATGTGAGTACCGCTTGCTTCTTAGCTGTCAGAGTTGCCAGTCCAACCTTGCCTGTGTCGGGAGTTATTTCGGCATTCTCGGCGATTTCGTTAACCTCGGCGTCGTTGCCCGCGGTCTCCATGACAGGATCTGTCGGAACAGTCATAACGTCGGAAGCCATAGGAAGTATTTTGGCTCCCCACAACCGCTCAACCACGCCATACTTGTTCTGTACGGACTTGATCTCTTTCAAGACTTCAGTCTCGGTCAGAGTCCCGCCTAGATTCGCAGTGCCCTCAGCTTGCTGTTTCACCGTGGTAGCGAAAGAGCGGGTGATATCCGCCATGCTACGCGGTATAGCATCATAGCCCTTGACCAGCTCGGAAAGCTCCTGTATGACCGCACGCTGGGAGTTAAGCTCGTTCTGCAACGTAGCCTCACCCTCTTCGGCGGCTTGGATCTGGGCTGCGGAGGATTGCTCGAACCCCTTGATTTTATCCTCTACCTTTTGTAATAGGTCGAGTGCTTTGTCTTCATTCATATTAGCCATTCTATTATCTCCATTTTGAGATTAAGTCGTCAATTTTCTCGTCCACCTTTGTTGGTGAGGAGGCAACCGCGGTGGGTTTTGTGGGTGCGCCCTCTATAAATCTATCGTTTACGTTACTTTGTAACGCCGCCGCCAGAGCAGCTGGATTGGCGGGTACCGGGCATATGGTCCACTCAAGCAATTCGCAGCTCGTGTAGATGCGCTTGGCCCCGGGATATTTAGCGAACAGCTCGGCGTTGTCCGCGCCTCCGAAATCCTCGTAACTCCAGGGCAGGAACCCTACAGAGCCAGCCGAGATGGTACCGTGCTTGATCTTCTTGAAAACCTTGTCAGCCTCCGTGTCGATGTCAGCCGGGTCGAACTCGCAGTCTATCATAAGCTCATTGCCAACTACCCCTATCGCAACCGCCTTGCCTATAGGCCATAACTGCTGGCAGTGAAACTGCATTACCACCGGGTTGCGCGTGTAGTTGTCCAGTACCCAGCCCTCGGCGAGTATCACCTCGTCGTAGCGGTCGAGTGTATCGTCGGACGCCACGAAGCGTATAACCCTGCCCGGGTTTATCGGCGTGGTAATCTGTATAGGCAACGCAGTCTCCCCGTCTACCTGTCTGAATACGAAGTTTTTAGCTCTCATCTTTTACGTTCCTTCTTCCTGATGGGCTTGTTGCGCGCCCTATCGTGTGTTTTTATCTGTCGGTCTTTGTATTTCATTCAATCACCGGTATGCTTGTACAGCGACAGTTGACGTCCCCGCCGCCCGGATACGACGCTCCGTTGCTGAATACCCCGTTTATGTCCGCAATCTCCCCGTCCATGTGCGCGTGTTCATCCCTCACAACGTCGTCACGGCTCGATAACCACTCATGCTTCTTGATACCCGCTTCCTTGCTTTGCTCCGTCCTGGCCCCATTGTAGGCCCTGTTGATCTCTGTACGCGCTATGGTGTGGCGTCTGGCCTCGGTGTTTCTGAACACGTGCTTTAGATCACCCTCCATAGCCGCGGCGGCCTCGGCTACATTGGCTCCCGCCTTGATAGCCTGTTCCATCGTATGGGCGGTAGCGAGCAGAGCGTCGGACGTGGTCTTGTTAACCTTGACCAGGAGCTTGTTCTGCCCCTTCCTGAACGCCGACATTATCGCCGGGTCGTACGCGGCGGGACTGTTGATCTCCGCAAGCAGGGCTACGGCGGACACCTTGCAGGCATCATCTATATGACCGGCACTGGCTCCGAGAAGCAGCGCGTCCCAGTCCTGCTTGCCCAGCAACGTCGCTGTCAGCTCGGTGGGTGTCATGGGCAGGTCGCTAGCCCGTGTGATATCATGGCTCTTTATAGCGTTCACCAGCCGGGCCATGTTTTCCAGCACCTCGGAACGCTGATCGTAAAAGTACTTCTTAAGCTGCTTGCCGTATGCGCGTTCCCGGGAAGCATGACCCGCCGTCAAGGACTTCCACAACGCGGAACGCAAACGCTCCCGCGCAGCCTCCCCCTCCTCCTTCGACTTGCGGATCGCGTCAATCCGCTTTTCGTCCGGCTCGGGCCCAGGCTCGGGACTAGGCGGCAGCATCGGTGTGGGCGTCATATAGTCGGTAGATGTGGTCACACTGAACGGTATCCATATTTGGTCGTGCGCGTCGTCATGGCCCCCTAAAGCTACACCTGTGAGCTCGGCAGCCGCGGCAGGCGTAACAAAGCCACGATTGACGAGCTCGGTGTAGTCCCTAATCCTCTTCTCATTGTCTTCTCTCATAGCTGCTACTTTATCATACACTGATACTAGTTGCTGGTTTGGGGGCACCAGCCTTGCTTCAACCTTGCGGGTTATCCTATGCTCTAAACCTACCAGCGTGTTGCGCCATAGATCCATGTCGGCGAACGCATAGTTGTTGTAGGTGGCGCGGTCGAGTATGCCCACCATCACAGGAGGTACGCCAAACGCCGCGCATATTTCCTCACGGTTCAGCTTCTGCCCCTGTAGCCAGTCAAGATCCTTCATTGACTGCGACAGCTGCTTAATCTCCTTAACACCAGACAGGTGCGCCCACTTGCCCGCGTTTCCAGAACCCCCGAACATACGCTTCCACATGTGGCCCAGCTTATTCAGGTAGGCGGGATCGTGGTCCTCGTCGTACATTACCACGCCCTCTATGCGTCCGCGGTTCTGCATCTGCTTCTTGTTGTGCATACGTGCGGCGTAATCAGCGTCGATCGATACACGCAAAGCCGTGACCGGTGCCAACCCCCTGTTGGGGTCGTACGGGTTGGGCAGCTTTATATGCAGTAGACGCGCCACAGGGATGGTCCGCTCACCGGTGCGGTTGCGCACAGTCCATGATATCAGGTTCCCGCTCGTGTCTATGTCCGACGGCCCTATGCTAACGCTTTCGGGGCTTACCGGCATCAGGCTCGTTACCTTCTCGGTAGAGCCAAGGTCGAAGAAAGCCTCCCCGAACAGTCCCAGCATCTGAGCGGTGTACTCCTTGAAGTCGCCCTGTGTCATCCCGCTGTTGGGGTGGTTCAGTAGAAAGTTGATAGCCCCGCTGGTTACCTGCGAGGGCTGGGGCGCACGGGTCTGCAATTGCCACGGTACCCTGCCTATGCGCATCCATACATTAACGCACGCGTACACGTATGGGGAGTTTGAGTAGGACTGCTTAGGGCCGCCGCCTACTCCGAATATTTTATCCAGCCCTTTCTTCCATTCTACCAGTGGAGAGAAGCTACGGGATTCCCCAGCTGTTTCACCACCGTCCGAGGGGTGGGTTTTAGATGTAGTGTAAATCATTACGTATACTTTCGTGATGTGATAAGACGTCTTACTTATAAGCTAAAAGTGTGACTTTCGCCCTTACACCATAACCATGGCGGGCATATGATGTTGAAGACCTTTCACGGCCAACGCCAGCGCCATCACGGTGTCGTCATGGTAGCCGCTGGGCGCGCTATATGACAAGGACCCGGCTTTGTAGGAGTATTCGTACCTGCGTAACTCGTCTATAATAACCCTGTGCTCGCTATCCAGCAGTCCTATCTCCTCCTGTTCGAGGGCAAGCATTAGGTTCTGTACCAGCGAGGGCTTGGAAGTGGTCGTAAACTTAACCCCCTCCAACCTCAGCCCAGCCGCCCTGAGGTCGTCGTAGATCGGATCGCCTATACCAGTGGCGTCCAGATACAGCTTGCCCGGGTAGCGTTTGACAAACGCCGCGATGCGCGCCTTCTGCACCGGCCATTCCACCTTGTTGAAGCGGTCGAAAGCCTTGACCATGCCACACTTCCTGCATAGTGCTAGCAGTACCGTGTAGTCCGTGTGCTTGGCCAGGTCGCAGCCTAGAGCGTAGGCCGACCCTTTGGCGCACCCACATGTGGCCGGTCGTATACAGGCGTCTATTCCCCTGAAGCACCCCGCGCCATCTTCCAGGAAGACCGCCTCGTACTCCTGCCTGAACACGTCCCGGGGCATGGAACGCTGGAGCAGATCCCACTCCTCCTTCGGGAAGAACGGGCTGGCCAGGGAGGGAAAGCTGAACGACGCGTACTCCGGGTACCCCGGGTCGACGCCTCGTGTATGGTCATCGTAGAACCAGTTATGTGCGCGGGGCGTGGAGAACTTCCAGCACCATCCTTGATTGTCGGCCAGCGTGGGACGCAGCGATATCTGCCACGACTCCACCGATACGCGGGCGGCCTCGTCCAGCACAATGCCCTTGAGACCGTGGCCTAGCATGGCGGTGGCGTCCTTGTTATCAGAGGATCCGAAGAAGATACGAGACCCGTTGGACATATATCCCACTGACGGGTTACCCCTAATATCAAATGCGCGTGGGTTGACTATCTTGCGCATGGCGTCTATGCCCCTCTTGGATACCTCGTGTGTGGGGGCTATCCAGCCGTAATCGCCGACGTCCTCCATGGCGCGGCGTACAATCCCCTTGGTAGCCAGCAGAGTCTTGCCGAACCGCCGCCCTGTGCAGATGTTCAAGAAGCGTGCCGGAGACCGCATGATCTCCAGCTGGGCGTCGAACAGCTCGTACTGGCTACTAAATAGTCTCATGGTATCTCCCGCACTTGTCAGCGTCGCAGTCCATTACAGTCCGTCGTCGTAGAACTCGTCGGCTATAGACTGTATACGCTCCAGAGCCTTGCCCTCGGTGCGCTCTATCAATAGCTGTATACTCCACTTGTCACCCTCCATGGCGTTGTTAACCACGTTCTTGAGTATCTTCTCCAGCTTCGTCATCTTAACGCAGTCGGGCGCCTTCTGGGCCAGGAGCCTTCTCAGCTCCCCCGCTACCGTGGCGGTACCCTTGGGCCTGCCCTTCGGATTGCCGGACTGCCCTTTCTTCCATTTGTTGCCAGTGTTCACTTGTTGTTTATCAGGTTTACTGTCTTTCATGTCATATCCTCCATGGCTGGATTCCGTGTGCCCATTCCACGAAAACCCCCCTTTCATTACTTCAATAGGTCTACTATTGGGGCCAAACGTCACTCTGTACCTCCCCCATGCGTACAGCGAACTCCGCCCAAGTGTATCGGGCTAGGTTGTCTTTGACCACTGCGCGCTTCATGTCAAGGAACTTATGTGTGCATCTTTTAATAGCCTTTATGGCGTTGTCTACTACAGGCTCCTCTACGATATCGCCGTTGACTCCGGGCTGTATTATATCAGGCGCCA
>JAUXIB010000091.1 GCA_030621225.1 candidate division FCPU426 bacterium | reverse complement strand
GATAGGCATTCAAAATTAAAAATTCGCGACTAGATACTGGTTGCACGCTATACCCTATACCCTATACTCTATACGCTATACGAGATACTGCCTTATGCCGCCTGCCCTGCATGTCCGCCGTAGCGCGAAGTGCGTAGGCGGATGTCCTCGTGGTGAAAAAGACGTTAGCCGTTATGGTGCGCGTTGGTGTTAGAAAAGATAAAATCCAAAAAGTTTTTCCTTTGTGTTCTTTGTCCTACTCCGCTAAAGCTACGTAGGACTTGACCCTTCGTAGCACGAAGTGCGAAGTAGGGTGGCTTTGTGGTGAGAAAGGTTTTGGTTACTGCGGTACGATGCTAGCGCAAAGTCCACAGCCTAAAAATTAACCTGTTTTATACACCCCATAGTAGTATAATACCCGAAAATTGTCAGAGACCGGATGCACGGTTCACCCAGCTATTAATTACCAGCTAAAATTATGACTAAAATCAGCGTAATCATCCCGGTTTATAACGAAGCCAAAGGTATCGGTGTGGTGCTCAAGGACATCCGCGCCGCGCTACGCGGTAAAAAGGACTATGAAATAATCGTGGTCGACGACGCTTCAACGGACGACACAGCAAAAGCGATCAAGCAAGCTGATGCCAAAGTTCGCCTGATCCAACACGAACTCAACCGCGGCGTAGGCGCCGCGCGCAAATCAGGACTTAGGGCCGCCAAAGGTGAGCAGATAGTGATGATCGACGGAGACAGCTCCTATCCTGCCGAGGAGATACCAAAGCTGCTCTCCTTCCTGCCGGGCTATGATATGGCGGTGGGGACGCGTCAGCGCGAGGCGGGCACACTAAAACTCCTGCGTTCCACAGCTAAGTTCCTGATCCGCAAGCTGGCTGAATTCGCCATCGGCCAGAGAATCCCCGACCTTAATTCCGGTCTGCGTGTCTTCAAAAAAAGCGTAGCCATACGCTTTATGGGAATTCTGCCCGAAGGCCACTCTTGGGTCAGCACCCAGACGCTGTGCTTCCTGGCCAATAACTACCGGATACATTACCATCCGATCAGTTACAAAAAACGTATCGGCGCGTCCACCTTTCACCCCTGGAAGGACACAAAAACCTATTTGACACTGGTGCTGACCACAGTGATGTTCTTCAACCCGTTACGTTTCTTTATCCCCACCGCCCTTATCCTCGCCGCCCTGGCCGGCTACCGCATCTACCATGACATCACCCTGCTACACCGCATTCGCGAGTCTAATATCTCTATTTCTCTAACCGTTGTACTGATACTAATGATGGGATTGCTGGCGGATCTAATTGTCAGGAGTTCAAGAGGGAAATATCAGGATTGATCGTTTACAGAGCGAATAGCGCAAGCTAGTATCTGGTATACCTTGTTCACAATTCATAATTCATAACTCAGAATTCATAATTCTTCCCTCGATTCGCCTTCGTCGCGCTTAACCCCCCACACCATTACTCCGCCGCCCAGCCCCGGCAATAACAGACGACCAATCGCGTCAGCGGTCTTTAGCAAAAAAGCGCTTAACCTTCTGCCGCCAAACAAATAAATCAAATTCTCCAAGAACTTCGGCAAGCGTAGGTAATTATAACAACGCAGCCGGACCTGTTCCAGCCCGGCGTTCCGCAGCAGCTTCTTTAGCTGGCCGGGATAAAAATGAAACAGGTGTTCTCCATCATCCTTTTTCATCCAGCCAAAAAGCAAGCGGTAATACGCCCGCGAGCTGTGCACCGTCACCACGAGCCTGCCACCAGGAGCAAGCACACGCATTGCTTCAGCCAATACCCGCTCGGAATCAAAACAATGATCGAGCGTCTCCTTGATCACAACAGCCTGAAAGGCGGCGTCCGCAAACGGCATTTCCTCATTACGCCCGCGCGCAAAGCGAGACGCCAGTTCCGCCCCGGCCTTGAGGATCATCTTTCCGGACGGTTCCAGGGCAAAATAACTGAGCTCCGGCCCGGCCGCCCGGCTAAACCTACCGGTTCCCGCGCCCGCATCAAGCAACTTCCCCTTCAACCCCGCAAGCCGCCGCGCCACCTCTAATTCCAGTAAGTCCCAGCGAAGAAAGTCCAACGCCCCGGCCCGCTCCGCCAGGAAGGCACTGTCATCCCAGTTTGATTGTGTTTCCTTCCAGCGCGCCTCTTGGCACGCACCAGTTTTTTTTGTCATAAGCGGGGTCGTCTAACGTTCTGACGTTTCCAACATCTTCTTCGCCTCAGCAAACACCCGGTTAACGCTGATCTGTCGCAGACAATCATGATGTTCCAAGGGACAGATATCCTGTTTACAAGAAGCACAAGGAACTTGATGCAACAGGACTTTCGTTTTCTCGCCAAGCGGCGACCATATCTCTGGTTCGTTGGCAACACTAAAGATCGACAGCAAAGGCGTCTGCACAGCAGTCGCCAAATGGCCCGGGCCACTATCATTGGCAATGACCAGACGACAGCGCACCATCAGGCTGGCCATTTGACGCAGACCAACCTTGCCGGCCAAGTCAATCACTTTTCTTTTCCCTTTTACCGCCTGACAAATGGCCCGCACCTTATCCTTATCGTCCTTGCCGCCAAAAATTATCAGCCGCAGCCGCGGCAAACGCGCCAGCCGCACCGCAAGCGCGGCAAAGTTATCCAATGACCACTCCTTGGCAGAACAACCAGCGCCGGGGTGTATCGCCACCAATACTTCGCCGCGCCGCACACGGCAGTTCTCCAAAAAAGCCTCACTGATCTTATCATTTTCCATACTGGTGAAAATCTCCGGGCGTCCACCATGACAATGTATCCCCGCCGCCGCCAGGGGCAGTAAAGAACGCTCTAACTGATGCAAACCAGCGGCCGGCCGCTGCAATCGATGAGTGATAGCGTACCCCGCACCGAAAACATCATCGCCGATCTTAAAACGCGCGCCGATCAAAGACAACAACAAACTATCCAAATAACTGTTCTGCCGCGGATTGACAGCCAGATCATAATAGTCACGGCGAAAATATGCCGCCGCCCGCAGGCAATCACGCAAGTGGCGCCAGAGTGAGACGCCACGGCGCAACCAACTGGCGTCAAACATTATTACCTCATCCACGTAAGCAGAGCGGTCAAGCAACTCGTTGTTAGCTGACGATACAACTACCGTAAGCTGGCATCCTTTAAAACGACGTTTCAAAGCCTTGAACAAGGGCGTCGCCAGCAAAACGTCTCCCATCCCGTCAAGTTTAAAGACTATGACCCGGCGGACAGGCCCATAGAAAAGCTTTTGCCGGCGATAAAAGAACCAGTAATAGATCCGGTGCATCACCCCCAAGGGAAGGAAAAGGAACAAGAATAAAATTAATTTAATAGCTTTCATAGTCGCTTGTGTTTAGTGTTTCAGCCCTATGTGGTCGGTGGTCAGGGATCAGGGGTCAGTATCCACAAACCCTTTGATTAGCTCTACTTGCTTCTGTCGTCGCGCAAAGTTATGGCTGCTTTTTTAATTTTGAATTATGAATTTTGAATTTCTCCCCGTGTACCGTATTGCGTATAGCGTAAAGCTAGTATCTGTCTGCTGACTAAATACTAGATACCAACGACTAACGACCAGTTGGCAGCATTGATTTTAACAACGACAACTCCCCTGCGGCAAGCGTTTTCCACCAGACCAGGACATAGATCCCGCAAGCGGCTACTACTCCACCGATGATACTATAAGCGGATAACCACCCGCCGAGAAAAGCACAAAAACCGAGCAGGACTATCTGCCGGAGCAACCAAGCGTACCTGCCCAACGGATAATAACGGCGCATGGCCAAGGCCAGCAGCAAAGCCCTGATCATCTCAGAGCAAAGAACGGTAACCGCCGCGCCGATAACCCCCGCGTAGTAGATCAGCGGCACAGCCAAAGCAAAAGCAGCCAAGGCCGTCGCGGCATGTATTGAGATCAGACGCCGGCCGCCGGCCGCCGCGATCAGCGCGTAATAGGTTACACGCGATAAAAACACAAAGGGCACCGACCAACACAAGATCCGCATTACTCCGGCTGATCTGCCATAGCCGCTAACCAGCTCAAAAAGAGGCCGGGCCAAGAGAAAGAGCAGTAAGCAGACGATCCCCGCGACAAAAGACACACCCTTCAGGCTAAGGCGCAGATTACGTTTAAAGAGCGTGTGTTCCTTTAGCGCCAATCTGGACATTATCGGGAACATGCTGAGCATATATGCCTCGGGGAATTGCGCCGCCATCTCCAGAACCGAGCGCGCCAAACCATACCAGCCTACTTCATCACCCCCGCGGATATGGTAGAGGATAAATATTCCCGCCCGCTGCATCAACTCGAAAAACAACATCACCAGCACCAGATCTTTGCCAAGAACAAATAGGCGGCGCAACAGGTCGCGCCGCAAACGAAAGACCGGCTTGAGATAACGGCGGGAGTGGAAACAGAAAGCAAACAGGGCCAGGAAAGAAGCCGACACATCCACCATAATTACCGCCAGCAAACTGCCCCGGCACAGCACCAGTAAAAGTATCAATAGGGCCGAGACCCCTTTCTCAGCTATGCGGATCAACGCCGCGTATTTACTGGTCAGTTCTACCTGGTATACCGTCTCGAAAAGCGTGGAGAGAAACGCGAAATATGCCAACGACGCAACTAGCAACAATGGACGCATCTCCAAAGAAAGAAAACGCCCCGCGACAAGCGCGACCAGAACCCCGGCTGCCGCCAGCAGTGCCTTGATCAACAGCGCGTTACCCAACATAGCGGCACGATCCCGACCGGCGCGGGGCAACTCACGGGCCAGCGCCTGGTTCAAACCAAAATCAACCAGCACCCCGATCATAATCGCGTAAGCAACCACCGTACAGTAAACACCATAGAGGCGCGGCTGCAGATAAGGAGCAAGCACGAAAAACATCACCAGCCCGCGGATCAAGAATACCGCGTAACGATTGAAAACTATGGCTAGAACATTTACCGCGAATTTTCTGACTAAAGATTTCTCCACAGATTCCCCTCTTTGGAGCTTCTAAATTGGGCCTCTTTAACGACCTATCCACAGATTGGCAAGTTTCTGTTATGTTTAGCAAGGTAGAAACTCGCGAGAACACTTTTGGTGTTCGTACCACAGATTACACAGATTCTTTTCTGGTAACTAAAAAACTACTTTTAAAAAACCACCCATAAAAATGGCAAACCCGCTTACTAAAAAGTCCAATTACACAAATTCCATCACCGTCATTTCTTCGCAATCCGTGTAATTTTTATGTCTAACCTTAACTTCACCCGTCAAAACCAAGAATGCTCTCCTACTAACGAAGAATCCTTCTCGTCGTCACCGAAAGAACAATCTGTGAAATCTGTGTAATCTGTGGATCAATTGTCTTTAGCCGTTAGCCTTTTCCAAAAACCAATCCGCGTAATCAGCGACTAATCTACTAACGACGGCCAAAACGCAGCCGCCAAACAACAAAAACAGCCTCCCAGATAATACCCCCGGAGAGTTTAGAACTGCCGGCGTGTCGATCCTCAAAAACGATAGGGACCTCCTTAAGACGAAACCCGGCCTTTTGTGCCAGATAACTTAATTCTATCTGGAAAGAATACCCGTCAGACTTCACTTTCCCCAGATCTATTTTTTTCAAGACGCGTCGCCGATAGCATTTAAAACCCGAAGTACAGTCACGTACTTTCAGGCCAGTGACCAGGCGCGCGTATAAATTGGCCAGGTAAGATAGGGCCAAACGCCGCAACGGCCAATTGACCACGTTTACCCCCTGTAGATAACGCGAGCCGATTACCAAATCATATTTCTCGATCTCGCGCAGGAAGTCAGGCAAATAACGGGGATGATGGGAAAAATCAGCATCCATCTCAAAAATATAATCGTAGCCCGCCTGCAACGCATAACGAAAACCGTCAAGATAAGCCGTACCCAAGCCCAACTTGCGCGACCTGTGCATCACATTTACACGACCGGTTCCTCTCGCCAGACGATCAGCAATTTCACCGGTGCCATCCGGCGAGTTGTCATCAATGATCAAAACATCCAGCCCACGCACAGACAACACCTGCTCTACCAATGGCTTCAGGTTTTCCTTCTCCTGGTAAGTGGGGATTATCACTAAGCTGCGTTTTTGTTTTTTCATTTGGAGCCTCTGGATTGGGCCTCTTTAACGACCTATCCACAGATTTGCAAGTTTCTGTTATATTTAGCAAGGCAGAAACTCGCGAGAACACTTTTGGTGTTCGTACCACAGATTTCACAGATTACCCTCTTTGGAGCATCTAAACCAGACTTTCTTAACGGCTCATCCATATAAAATACGCAAACCAGCTTACTAAAAAGTCCAATTACACCGATTCCATCACCATCATTTCTTCGCAATCCGTGTAATTTTTACGTCCAACCCCAACTTCAAACTGTTAAAACCAAGAATGCTTCCCCGCTAACGAAGAATTTCCCTTGCCGCCATCTAAAGAACAATCTGTGGTACGGTTGTCGGAGACCACCTCGTGACTTCTCTCCACCGGAAATCACAAAAAGAAGTCACCAATCTGTGTAATCTGTGGATCCCCGCCTTTAGCCGTTAGACTTTCACCCCCCAGAAAGCAACGGCGCCCGAAAGGGCGCCGTTTTTATTTATTGATCCACGAGCAACGAGCAACCAGCAACTAGCAACTAATCATGCGCTAGCCGTCTCCTTATCACTCGTCGCTTCCGCCTTCAGCACCCGCTTCAGCCGGCCGATCTCCGTATAAAGCTGGCCCTTGTAAATGAGCAAAGGCAAGGTTTCCACCGCGTGTTCTATCAGCCCGATCTCCTTGAGGAACTCCTTGCCCGCCGTGGTGCTGATATCACGATAGGTCATCGGCTTCTTAAAATCTTCCTTCAGCACGCGCTTCGCCTCGGCACAACGTTGGCACTTGGGTTTGCCCAGCACCAGCACCTTACCATCCTCCGTATCCTCCTGGAAAGGACGCAGCATCGTTGCCTGGTCCGAGCCAAAGACCTCTGCCTTATCCGAGCGAAAACGATCGCGCAATTCGGCGAGCTTGCCCTTATTCCAACCACTGACCCGCGAAAAATACCCGGTGACCCGCGTGATATGATCCACATCCTCCGTACCGCAAGCGCCGCATTCGTCCTTGAGACCGCGCGTAACCTTGTTGCACTTGTTGCAAGCGGTGAATTCCGGCGAAAAAGCCACCTGGGCGTTTTGCGTGCCGCGGTAGATGCGGTTGACCAGAGAAGCCATCGCCGCGGGGTCAGGCTGGGAGTCGGCCAGCCAGATATGGGACAGAGCACCCGCCGAAATATAGGGGTGCATACGGCCCTCCAACAGAATGCGTTGGAAAGGGGTAAGATCCGAAGCAACATTAAACTGGGTAGAATTGGTGTAATATATCTCGTTGCTGGCTATATCTCCTTTGACCACCGCCTGTGCTTCCTGGCGGTGGTGCTCCATATCCAGGCGCGCGAAGCGATACGCGGTTGATTCGGCGGGCGTCTGCTCGAGCACAAAGCGGATGCCGTGCCGCTCGGTATGCTCCGCCGCTCTGCGTCCCAAGTACTTGACCACCTCCACGCCAAGCTGGTAAGCATCCTGGGTATCATGCATCTGCGCGCCATCAAATGACTGCACCATCTCATTTAAACCCAGAATTCCGACCAAGTGCGTGGCCCGATGCATACGCAGGTACGGCTCGTCATCGCGCTTCATCGTCAGCATCGCCAGCGGACCATTATCGCCCATCGCCAGTAATTCCTCGATATATTTCCGTTTCTGCAAATGCGCTTTTACCGTCAAATCAAACATCGCGTCCACGTTCTCGAAGAGCTTCTCCTTGTTACCGCGCGCGCGGTAGGCGGCACGGGGCAAATTCAAAGTAGCGTTCTGGAGGGCGCTGTAACGCATACGCCAGGGCTGCTTGGCGTCTTCCAAATCCGAAGCATCTAACTCGAAGGAGAGACGGCAGCATTCAGATATCTTAGCGGTAGAACCGCGGTCAAAAACAAAATAAGTGTTACCCATGCTGGCCGCGACCTCACAGATCTGCTCCAGAAACTTATCAGAACCCTCCGCGCTGCGAAAGGCCTTGGTAATATGCACCAGCGGCTTGGGGAAAAAGAAGGGCCGGCCGCAGCCGTCGCCCTCCGCGTATACCTCAAACATCTTGACAGCAAAGCGCTGCGCTTCCTTCTCATATTCCTTATACTTGCGTCCGGTAAACTTCCCGCCCGGACCGATCGCCTCCACCTCGGCGAAATGATTAGGCACCTCCCAATAAATATTAACGTCGCTAAAGATAGCCTGTCCGCCGCGGGCCACAGCTTGCTGTGAATACTCATAGATCAGCATCTGCGTCAACTGCTTCAGCTCTTTATCAGACATCCCCTCGGTGAAGGGCGCGAAGAAAAGATTGACCGCGTCCCAACCGATCGCTCCGGCAAAATGTCCCTGCAAAGCAGCCGAGAACTTAACCATGTGCGCCAACAATGTCTCGGGATGCTTGGCCGGCTTGGCGATTGAGAGCGAACGCGGCAGGTCCAAACCGAACTTTTTCACGTATTCCAGTGACTGACCGGAACAATAGGGCCGATCGATAAAACCCAGGTCATGTAAATGGATATCACCGCGCATATGCGCGTCCGCGACATCGCGACTGAATACGTGCAGCAACGCAAATTCCTTTTTGATCGTCTCGGCCAGGCTTAGGTTAGTCGCCTCAGGATTATGGGGAATATTGGCGTTCTCTTTGTTGGCGCTCATGATGATCTCACGCGCGTCCGCCGCGGGCACACCGAGCCTGGTATAGTGCGCCCGTTCATCCACCAGGCCGTACAGCGTCAGCTTAGCATTAACCAGCTCACGAATAAGCGGCGCGGTCAAACTGTCGGCGATCTTGGCTTTTTTGACGTCTTTTTCCACCTCATAAGCAATGATGAAAGCACGGTCCTCATCCAGGCCCGTTTCTTTGATCAGAGATTTAACGATGCGCCCACGGTCCCAGATGATGATATCATCAGCCGAGACACGCACAAAGAGACCAATATCTGTGGCGTCACTCTGCTTCGCTTCGTTCAAAGTTTCCTTTAACCGCTTATCTCCCTTACCTTTCATCGAGCGGGCTTTGGTACGGTCTTCACGATAGATAACGTAAGCACGCGCCGTCTTGACATGCCCGAGCAACATCAGCGCCTTTTCCACCTTGTCTTGAATATCTTCGATCAAGGGATGGTTCGGGCCGCTGGAAAAATCCTCCGCCAACAGGCTTTGCGCTTTTTTGGCTACCTTGGCCGCTACTTTGCGGTCGGTTTTTTTACCCTCTTGTTTGGCCACCGCGCTGGCTGCCTGGTAGACCGCCTCCTCGATTTTATTAATATCGAAATCAACAACCTGATTATCCCGCTTAATCACGCTTTTTAAGGACATTCTAGACTCCTCTCTCCGTTACAATATATTGTATGTTTTTTTCTAGACAACACTACATATTGTATTATTTAATCGTAAGGCTGTCAAGAGAAAAACAATATTTTTCCAACACCATTGAGCCACCCTACTTCGCCCCCCTGTCTTCCTG